>JAEYWB010000813.1 GCA_023429275.1 Planctomycetota bacterium | reverse complement strand
GACGCGAGCCAGCACAGCCTGGGCATTCGACTCGACCACTGCAATGAAGAGATCGTCAGATCTCCGCCTGACTCCACTCGAATCTGACCACCGACAACGAACCGCCATGACGACTCCCGATTCCATCCCGGACAGCCCGCAGTCCTACCGCTCGTTCCTCATCTCGTTTGCGGCCACCTCCGCCGTGCTGCTGACAGGGATGGCGGGCCTCAACGTCGCCATCGATCCCTACACGACATGGGGCTCCCGGCTGTTTCCCGGGGTCTACGTCGTCGCGACAACCCGCGTCGGGAAGGGCGAAGTCCTGCATCGCTACACCGGCGATACGGTCCTCGTCGGAAACTCGCGGGTCATGCTCGGCATCCGGGACCAGGGTGCGGATGGAGGGGCCTCTGCGGCATGCAACCTGGGTGTCTCCGGCGCTTCGTATGGCGAGTTGCAGGAGATCCTCCGCCAAAGTCTCGCGAAGCCGAGCCTTCGCCGGATCCTGCTGTTCGTCGATTACCACACCTTCCGGGACGAGCACGAGTTCCGCGAAAGCTTCGCGATGTCGCGGTTCAACCCGCACAAGAACGGGTTCGATCACCTCTGCGACCTGCTGCTCAACTACCACGCTTCCGAAGACTCCTTCCAGAAGATCGGCGAGATCCTCAAGGGGACGCCGCCGCAGTACACCAGCACCGCCTGCCCGATCCCCGAGGTCATGACGGCGAAGCAGCCGTTGCCCGACCGGAGCGAACGGATCCTGCGGGTCATCGCCGGGAGTAACCAGTCCGGCTTTCACTACTCCGCTGCCGCCGTGGAACAGCTTCGCCCCCTGATGGCCCAGTGCCTCGAGCGGGACGTCGAGCTGACCTTTGTGATCAATCCCCTCCATGCCACCGTTCTCGAATCGATCTGGCGGAGCGGTCTCCAGCCCGACTACGAGAACTGGATGCGGCACCTGACGCGCGTCGTCGAGGAGGAATCGAAGGGGCGGATTACGCTGTGGGACTTCAGCGGCTTCCATCGCTACACGACCGAGCCACTGATCCAGCCCGACGGAACCGCTTCGACGGAACTCGCCTGGTTCTGGGAGCCGTCGCACTACACCGTCGCCCTCGGGGACCGGATGATGGCCCGGATCCTCGGAGCGAAGGGGGCCGACCCCGATTTCGGGATCAAGCTGACGACAAGCTGTCTCGATGAGCGCCTGCGGTCGCTCTCGCGCGGACACGACGGGTGGGCCGCGGCGCACCGCGCGGAAGTGGATGTCGTCCGCCAGATCTCGGAGACCGGCGCGGCCGACTGGGCCGTTGCAGCGGCGACCCAGGTGCCGGCGGCAACCCGAGTTGCGGAGGAGTCTTCCGAAACTGTGGTTCGCTGAACCTGTCAACGGGACCGGAGCGGAGCACCGATCGAATCGGCGTCGCGGCATGGGAATCGCTTGTCCCGAGTTCCCATACAGAAAGGCACCAGTCGTGGAATCATGTACCTCCTGCAGGATGAAATCGCTTTCCTGAAAATGTGACGACGGGCCGCTCGGTTGAGATGCCGCGGGAACGGGACAAGAGGCTCATTGTCCAGATTCTGCTCAGCTACCGGCTCGTCTGGTTGCGAGGCGACCACCTGATCCCCGCCGACCGGGGCGTTTCACTGCTGGCGGTTCTCTTTCACCCGCGCGAGCGAAATTCCAGGGCCGCAGGCATGCCTGGCCGCTCCTGAGCCTGGCCCCGACCGTCAGATCAGCCCCCAGATCCCTACGGCCGAGCGAGTCGTCCGGCGCAGAGGGGGAGGTTCCCAAGCGAGCGGATCCATGAGCGCGCTCATTCTCTGAACGTTATTGAGCTAGGGAAATTCCTGGTCCTGCGG
This sequence comes from Planctomycetota bacterium, assembly GCA_023429275.1. Classification (GTDB taxonomy): domain Bacteria; phylum Planctomycetota; class Planctomycetia; order Planctomycetales; family Planctomycetaceae; genus Planctomyces_A. The sequence goes on along the minus strand of JAEYWB010000813.1, from coordinate 1,702 downwards.
CATTCCGGCAACTGGAGTTGCCGTTATTCTTTGAGGATCGGAATGTTGACACCTCGAGGAATGTCGGATGATCCGGCTGCAATCGGTCGCCTCTCTGCTTGGATTCCTCCTCTTCACAACCGTCCCCGTCTTCGCCCAGGCCCCCGGCGGCGAGACTCTTCCCGGGACGGCGAAGCTTGACCTCAAAGACCCGCTCGACGTGGTGATGGTCCGCGGAATCAGCACCTACGCCGACCGGGAGATCGCGGCATCGCGCGATCGCCGTGCGGATCTCTGGAAGCGGGACTACAGCTCTCCGGAGGCGTACGAGAAGAGCATCGAACCGAATCGCCAGCGGTTCCGGCAGGTGATCGGCGCCGTCGATCCGCGGGTCGGAGGGCAGCTGCAGATCTCGTTCAACCCCGCCTGGGGGACCGGCAAGGACGACCCGATCGCGCTGCGGCGAGAAGTGCTCGACGGCGTCGCGATCGAGGGGCTTGTCGGAGGGAAGGGCCCCGCCCACGTCATCCTGATTCCCGACGCCGACTGGGTGCCGGAGCAGATGTATGCGGTCGCGACCGGCCTGCCACCGGGCCTGCAGCTGGCCCACCGGTTCCCGGCCGAGACCCACACGGTCTTCACGATGTCGCTGGTCAACCGCGAAGACACATGGTCGGGCAATCCCGAGATCCGCTTCACGAACGAGCCGCATCGCGAGTACCTGTATCGCGCGGCCTTCGAAATGGGGCGGCACATCATCGGCTACGAGGTCCAGAAGATCCTCGGGCTCGTCGACGACCTCGACGCCGAACGGAAGGCGACGAACGAGTCGCTCCCGATCACCGTCTGGGGGATCGGCGAAGGGGGCCTGCTCGCGCTCTACGCGGCCGCGATCGACCCGCGGATCGACACCTGCGTCGTCTCCGGATACTTCCAGGAACGCGAAGGGGTCTGGAAGGAGCCGATCTACCGCAACGTCTGGCGGTTGCTGTCGGAGTTCGGCGACGCTGACCTCGCGAGCCTCGTCGCGCCTCGCAGGCTGATCATCGAGGCGTGCGCCGCTCCGCAGGTCGAAGGTCCGCCGATTTCGAAGGAGGGGCGGGGCAAGCAGGCCGCTCCAGGAGTCATCGCCAATGCGCCGCTCGCGAGCGTCGAACGCGAGTTCGCCCGCGCCCGCGAACATTTCCAGAAGCTCGGCGTCGGCAACAACCTGGTCCTGATCAAGTCCCCGGATGGCGCGGGACCACCGGGATCCGACGAGCTCCTCGCGATGCTCGGGGCGACCGCCGAACTCAAGCCGATCGAGCCGGCCGCGGAGAACACCGGGGTGAAGCCCCTCATCGACGCACGACAGAAGCGGCAGATCACCGAGATCGACCACTTCACGCAGCGGCTCCTGAGCCGGAGCGACAAGGAACGGGCGAAGCTCTGGTCCAAGGCGGACCGCCGCACGCCGGAAGCCTGGGCCGGGACCGTCGAGCCTTATCGCGACATGGTCTACAACGAGCTGATCGGGCGGATTCCCGATCCTCTGCTCGATCCGAAGCCCCGGTCCCGAAAGATCCTCGACGAGCCGACGCACGTCGGCTACGAGGTGGTGCTCGATGTCTTCCCCGATGTGATCGCCGGGGGAATCCTGCTGGTCCCCAAGGATCTCAAGGCGGGAGAGAAGCGGCCGGTCGTCGTCTGCCAGCACGGACTCGAAGGAGTTCCCGGAGACACC
>JAEYWB010000065.1 GCA_023429275.1 Planctomycetota bacterium | reverse complement strand
CCGCGGGAAGAGGTCATCGCCGACATTCGCGACCGGATCTCCAATATTCCGGGGGCGGCGGTCAATATCGGACAGCCGATCTCGCATCGCCTCGATCCCATGATGTCGGGCATTCGGGCGCAGCTCGCCGTGAAAGTGTTCGGCCAGGATCTGCGCGAACTGCGAACCGCGGCCTACGACATTCAGGACCGGATTCAGCCGATACCGGGAGTGGTCGATCTGCAGATTGAACCGCAGGTCGAAATCTCGCAGATTCGCCTGAAACTCAACCGCGAGGAGGCGTCGCGGCACGGACTGACCCCGGGCGAGATCGCCGAACTGATCGAGACTGCCTACAAGGGCCGCGTCGTTTCCCAGATCCTCGACGAAGACCGGTACTTCGATCTGGTCGTCTGGTACGACGCGGCATCACGAAGCGACCCGGAGATCATCAATCAGACGGTGCTGGAGACGCCGTCGGGACGCCGCATTGCGCTCGATCAGGTCGCCGAGATTCTCGATACGACGGGCCCCAACACGCTCAATCGCGAGCATGTGCAGCGGCGGATCGTCGTGTTCTGCAATGTCCAGGGGCGTGATCTGGCGGGCGTCGTCAGCGACATTCGCCGCGAGATCCAACCTGTCGAATCGAAGCTCGCCGGGTTGCCCGGCAGCTACTACGTGGAACTCAGCGGACAGTTTCAAGCGCAGCAGGATGCACAGCGTCGACTGCTCCTGTTGGGAGTGTTGAGCATCGCTGGAGTGTTCCTGCTGTTGTGCAAAGCACTGGAGTCATGGCGGGCTGCACTTCAGGTGATGGCCAATGTACCGCTTGCGGCCTTCGGTTCCGTTCTTACGCTCCTGATCGTAAACCGCCCGCCATGGAGCGTTCTGGCGGCCCGGCCCCTCTGGGACTGGCCGGCGCTGTGGATCGGTGCAACAAGTCTTTCCGTTGCGCACTGGGTTGGTTTCATTACGCTGATTGGGGTTGTCAGCCGAAACGGGATCATGATGATCTCCCACTACATTCACCTGATGCAGCATGAAGGCGAATCTTTCTCGGAAGAGATGATCATTCGTGGCAGCCTCGAGCGGCTGGCGCCCGTCATGATGACGGCCACGACGAGCTTCATCGGCCTCCTCCCGCTGCTGTTCGGAGCCGGGCAGACCGGCAAGGAGATTCTTTACCCGCTGGCCCTTGTGGTCTTTGGCGGGATGCTGACCTCGACGCTCCTTGATCAGATCGTCACTCCCGCCTTGTTCTATCGCTTCGGCAGGAATGTCTACGTCCGTCAGCCCCAGCACGACCAGCAGCCACCGATCAATCAGTGAGGAGCATCATCGACAGTGGGTTCGGCGCCTGACCTCTCTGCGCGGAGCCGGAACGCCGAACGCGACGCTGCCCATTGTCTGTGCGCGGAGCCATGTTTGCTCGTCCTGCCTGTGATGGCGATCAGCCGAAAGCTTCCGAACCGCGCCAGCGGCGCAGGCCCGCGAGGCGAAAAGCGGTCCCACACAGCTAAGAAGTTGACGCCAAGCCTTCCAGCGAGCTCCGAACTGCCCGCTGCCCTCAATGGCTGCAAAGGCGATCCGTGTCTTGGGAGCGGGCAACGTCCGCTCGTCCCACTCATCCGGCCGAGTGGGCTTGCCACGGTCCCGTCAGGAAAAGATGCCGACTTTCATCTCCCGCGAGCCATCCACAGTGTTCACGCTCGTCCCGTCCGCGCCGCGCGGAGTGAGTCTTCGGCTCGACGAAGATCGCGGGGACCGTCCTGGGCCGAGTTCCGGAAATCTCCGCGCATCGCCTTGAGGGCGTATCGCTCCGCTTCGATTTCCGCCTGCGTCCGGATCCCCAGCCTTCGCAGGATCGGCAGCGGCGGGCACCATCCCTGGACAGCATGCATCAGCAGGAAGCCTGCTACGGCCGCCGGGATCGCCAGGAACTTCCGATCGACTTTGGCACCGAGCGCCACGCCGACCAGCATGAGGCTCGACGCGTTCGCTTCGAGAACTCGCTCGATGTCCCACTCATGATCGAGCTCTTCCAAACGCTTCTGAATCGCTTCCGGTCCGCGACGGCTCGTCCAGGCGACTCGCTCTTCGGTCTGACGCCGGATGCGTGCGTTGATTTCGCTTGAGGTGTTCAGGGGGACTCGTTCGACTGTGGACGGAATCATGATCTGGTTCTCCTGGCGCGCATCCGACCGACCAGAGTGCAGATTGCGGACCATGGACCGATTCGAGTGCCCCGGAAGACCTCGAGTGGACGGCAAGCGACTCCTCTGGTCGAAAGGAAGCCAGCAACCACCACTTCCTTTCCCCTGACAGTCTCCTTTCCTTCGCATTCTCCCGCTGAAAGCGCTGCAATGCCGTACCCGCTTCCGATCCTCACCGCGATGATTGCGATCGCGGCCACGTTCTTTGACGGTGCCGTGACTGGCGCCGCGGAACAGGCTCCCCGGCCGAACATCATCGTCATCCTCAGCGACGACATGGGGTATTCGGACATCGGCTGCTACGGCGGCGACGCCCGAACCCCGAATCTCGACGCCCTGGCCACCGGAGGGGTGCGGTTCACGCAGTTCTACAACTGCGCCCGATGTTGCCCGACCCGGGCCTCGCTCCTGACGGGTCTCTATCCGCACCAGGCGGGAATCGGGCACATGACCGACGATCGCGGGTACGACGGCTATCGCGGCCAGCTCAGCAGGAACGCGGTGACGATGGCCGAGGTTCTTCGTGCCGCAGGATACCGGACTCACATGTGCGGGAAGTGGCACGTCACGTCCGACATCCGCCCGCAGGGAGACAAGTCGAACTGGCCGCTGCAGCGCGGCTTCGAGAAGTTCTACGGGACGATCACCGGCGCCGGCAGCTTTTATGACCCGACAACACTCTGCCGGCAGAACGACTTCATCACCCCGGAGAATGATCCGGAGTATCAGCCCTCGGAGTACTACTACACCGATGCCATCTCGGACAACGCGGTCCGGTACCTGAGGCAGCACGCTGCCGGGCCGGATGACAAGCCCTTCTTCCTGTACGTCGCCTACACCGCAGCGCACTGGCCGATGCACGCCCTCGAGAAGGACATCGCCAGGTACCGGGGGAAGTTCGATGACGGGTACGAGGCGCGGCGCAAGGATCGGCTGGCGCGAATGAAGGCCTCGGGCCTGATCGGCGAAGAGACCAGCCTTTCGCCAGGGGCGGAGGACTGGAGCAACGTGACGAACAAGTCCTGGGAAGCACGCTGCATGGAGGTCTACTGCGCGATGATCGACAACATGGACGCCGGCATCGGCCGGATCGTCGCGCAGCTGCGGGAGAGCGGCCAGCTCGACAACACCCTCATCCTCTTCCTGCAGGACAACGGCGGATGCGCCGAGCCGCTCGGGCGCTCGCCCAACGGCGACGGACCGGCCGACCTCAAGCCATTCGGCAAAAACGACCTGCAGCCGAAGATCTGGCCTCCCATGCAGACCCGCGGCGGCCAGTGGGTCAAGACGGGGCCGGAGGTGATGCCCGGTCCGCCCGATACCTACATCGCCTACGGCCGGGGCTGGGCAAACGTCAGCAACACGCCCTTCCGCGAGTACAAGCACTGGGTGCACGAAGGAGGGATCTCGACACCGCTCATCATGCACTGGCCCGCGGCGCTCGCGGCCGAACGGCGTGGAAAACTCGAGCAACAGCCCGGGCATCTCATCGACGTCATGGCGACCTGCGTCGATGTCGCCCGGGCGGCCTACCCCGAAGAGCACGCCGGGCAGAAGATCAAGCCGCTCGAAGGAGTGAGTCTCGCCCCGGCCCTCCGGGGGGAACCTCTCGCCCGGAAGCAGCCGATCTTCTGGGAGCATGAGGGGAACCGGGCGGTTCGGGACGGGAAGTGGAAGCTCGTCGCAAAGGAGAACCAGCCGTGGGAGCTCTACGACATCGATCATGACCGAACCGAGTCGACCGATCTCGCGGCCTCGGAGCCGGAGCGGGTGAAGGACCTCGCGGCCAGGTGGGACGCCTACGCGGCCCGCGCGAACGTGCTGCCGCTGGGAGCCTGGCGGGCACCGAACCAGTCGGGCCCGTCGAAGCGGAAGTTCGATCTCAAGTCGGACGACAAGCTCACTTCGAACCAGGCCCCGGCGATCGGCCGGGAAGCGTTCCGAGTGACCGCCGAGATCGACGTCCCGAACGGAGTGAAAGAGGGAGTGATTGTCGCCCAGGGTGGAACCGCCCTCGGGTTCGCCCTCTTCCTCCAGGACGGGAAGCCGGCGTTCCGGATCCGGGCAGAGGGGAAGGCGTTCGATCTCATCGGAGGTGATTCGCTCGCAGGGAAGCACATGGTCGTCGCGACCCTCGACCGATCCGGGAAGATGTCGCTCGAGGTCAACGGCAAGGCGGCTTCAGAACCGGTCGCTGCGGCCCTGCTCGCACGCAAGCCGGCCGAAGGGCTCGAGGTCGGCCGCGACGGCGGAGCCGCCGTTGGTCCTTATGAGTCGCCGAACCCCTTCCCCGGGACGATCCGCTCGGTCTCCGTGGAGCTCCTGGCCAGGAAAGCGAAGTAGGCCACTCCTCACCTCGCTGGAGACCGCGGTCCTTTACCCGTTGACATATTCCACAATAGGAATATATCTTCTCCGAAGCTTTCTGTGTCATCAGGCCCCCGTCCAACACAGTTTCTGAGGAAACGATGGCGACCGCCGAATCGTTGCTGGCCGAGTTCGAACAGGAATCGCGACCGACTCGCAAG
>JAEYWB010000740.1 GCA_023429275.1 Planctomycetota bacterium | reverse complement strand
GCAGGTACGACTGAATGACAGGTTGCCAACGGCGAATTCTGGCGAACCCTCGTTGACACGCCTCCACATGACAGGCACCAGGAGGAGGAGGCCGGGAGATCGACGGGATCGCAGCCCGCCTCGTCTTTATCCGGGCTATCCGTGGTCAAGGATCTGCCCCGTCTAATTGCGGGCGAGCGACCATGGGGTTTCCAGCCTGGCTTGTGTCATGCTGCCACCACGGATTGCACGGATATCGCCGGCCGAACCACTTTCCCCGTCGCTCGAAGCATCTCCCTCCTTCTCTGGCGTCTTCGTCTCCTGGTGCCTTGGTGTCTTCGTGGTGAACGCCTCCCCGCATTCCAAAATCACCACGCAACCTCGCGTGGTCCATTCGATTTGCTTATGGGTCCCATTGCGGCCACGCTCCTTGAAAGCCCCCCCTGCCGCCGTATACTTCGCCTGTGATTTGCTTGACGCGAGGGGGTGTGTCCCCTCGATTTTCCCTCCAATATCTGACCACAGGTTCCCTTTCCATGAGTGCACAGGTTGGCAAGCCGGCGCCGAATTTCTCGGTCCTGGCCTACGATCGCAGCAAGAACGAGACCGACCAGCAGTTCAAGACCATCAACCTCTCCGACCTCCGGGGGAAGTGGGTCCTGCTCTATTTCTATCCGCTTGACTTCACGTTCGTCTGTCCGACCGAGATCGTCGCCTTCAACAAGGCTCTCGGCGAATTCCGCGACCGCAACTGTGAAGTCCTCACCGCCAGCACCGACAGCGTCTACTCCCACAAGGGGTGGTGCGATTCGCACAAGGATCTCGCCGGCCTCAAGTACCCGATGCTCGCCGACACGACGCACGAGCTCTCGCGGGCCTACGGCGTCCTCAAGGAAGACATGGGTGTCGCTTACCGCGGCACCTTCCTGATCGACCCCAACGGCGTCGTCCGATGGACGTCGGTCAACGATCTCTCGGTCGGCCGGAGCGTCGAAGAGTGCCTCCGGGTTCTCGACGCCCTCCAGACCGACAAGCTCTGCCCGTGCAACTGGAAGGCGGGCGAGAAGACCCTGAACTAGGGAAATATCAAGTTCGGAAGGATCAAGTATCAGGCAGGCATTCGTTTCGCAGCCTTGAGACTTGATACCCGACACTTGCCCCTTCGCCGTTTCGATCGTTCTACAACCGCGGATGTGGCGCGTCCCGCGCCCTCCGCGGTTTTTCAATCTCGGTCATTCGTCTTCGGCCCGCTAGTACCATGCCTCGTCTCGCTCCTCTCCCGAAGTCCGAAGCTCCTGAAATCGTCCAGCAGACCTACGAGCGACTCGAGGAACTCTTCGAGGGACCGATCCCTGAGATGTTCCTGAAGATGGGACGGATCGAGATGTTCCTCAAGGACTTCTACATGAACTTCAAGAAGTTCGTGTTCAATGCCGGGACGCTCGATGCGAAGACGAAGGCGCTGATCGGGTACGCGGTCAGCCTCCATGCGAAGTCGAGCGAGTGGATCGACTACTTCGCCGCGCGGGCTGTCTCTCTCGGGGTGAGCGAGCAGCAGCTCTCCGAAGTGCTGGCGGTTACGGCGACGAACTACATGTACAACACGTTCTTCAAGTTCCGCGACCTGAGCGGGAGCGCCCTCTTCGAGGGGATGGGAGTCGGTCTGCGGGCGCACGTCTTCTCGGGGACTTCACTCGATGACCAGACGGTCGAACTGCTGAACATCGCGATCAGCAACATCAACGCCTGCAAACCCTGCACGAGCGGCCATGTCGAGAAAGCGAGGGCCCTGGGGCTGTCGGACGCACAGCTCCTTGAGTGCATCCAGTGCACTGCCACCGTCTATGCCGGGGCGCAGTTCGAGAACTTTTCGTAGCGGATCGGCTCGTCCCCGGAAGAGGGCCCGGACCGGTGCTGACAGGACTGGCCGCCCCGCGGAACGACCAGAAAAGGCTGCACTGCGGAACGGTGGCAGCCTTCAATCGGTGGAGCCCCTTGCTCCCGGCGGTCGATCTACAGTACAGATGGGCGACGGCTGATGCGAATTTCCCCGCGTCCGCTCCCGCCACGATCTCGCCTCGCCCCCCGATCGAACACCTCTCGGCATGATCCCGCACACCCATTCCGTCGGACTGTCGCGACGCGAACTCCTCCAAGCCGGGTATTCCGGACTCCTTGGCGTCGGACTCCCCGCCGCTCTCGCGGCACGAGCGGCCGCCGGCCTGCCGATGACGGAGCGACCGGCGGCGGCGAGGCCTCCGAAGTCGGTCATCATCGTCTTCCTGACGGGGGCCGCGAGCCATCACGACACGTTCGACATGAAGCCCGACGCCCCCGCCGAAATTCGCGGGGAGTTTGCGCAGATCGCCACGGCGATCCCGGGCTACCAGATCTGCGAACACCTGCCGCAACTGGCGGCCAGGGCCGACAAGTACGCCGTCGTCCGCTCGCTGTCGCACGGCGACAACAATCACCTGATGTCGACGCACCATGTCCTCACCGGCACGAAGCAGCCGGGCGGCTTCTTCGACAAGGTGGCCTCGCGCGACGACTGGCCCTGCTACTCGAGTGCTCTCGCGTTCCTCCGCCCCCGTCACGATGGCCTGCCGAGCGGCGTCAATCTTCCGACCTTCCTTCGCGAAGGGCCGCTCACCTGGCCGGGCCAGCACGCCGGGTTCCTTGGTCCCGCCTACGATCCCTGGCAGATCACCGGCAACCCGAACGCGGCGGACTTCCGAGTCGACGCCCTGACCCTCGCGCAGGGGATCGACGTCAATCGCCTCGGGCATCGCCAATCGCTCCTGGCCGAGTTCAATCGCGCCCAGGCGGGGCTCGACAGCCTCGCCCGGACCGCGCGGGTCACGAGCGACCAGGAACTCGCCTTCTCGATGCTGACGTCGAACAAGCTCTCGACCGCCTTCCAGCTCCAGCAGGAGAAGGACGAGGTCCGCGACCGCTACGGCCGCAACGAGACCGGTCAGTCGCTGCTGCTGGCGAGGCGGCTCGTGGAAGCGGGAGTGCCGATCGTTCAGGCGAACATCGGCCGCGTCCAGAACTGGGACAGCCACAGTGCGGTGTTCAAGACTCTCAAGGGGCGATTGCTTCCGCCGCTCGACCAGGGCGTGTCGGCGCTGCTGGACGACCTGTCGCAGAGCGGGCTGCTCGACGAGACGCTCGTCATGATGCTCGGCGAGTTCGGCCGGACTCCGAAGATCAACAAGGACCAGGGCCGCGACCACTGGGGGCCATGTTTCTTCGGACTGTTCGCCGGAGCGGGAGTCCGCGGCGGACAGGTGATCGGCCAGTCGGACGCGACGGGGGCTTACCCGGTCACGCGGGCCTACTCGCCGAACGACGTCGCGGCGACGGTCTATCACCTCCTCGGGATCGCGCCGGACGCTCAGGTCCGCGATCGTCTCGGCCGGGTGGTGCCGCTGAATGATGGAAGCGTTATCGAGCCACTCTTCACCGCTGCGGCTGTCTGAAGCAGGCCCAGCGGTCGGACGGATCAATGTCCGGTGATGGCGGAGACCGGTCGACCGTTGTCGTTGGCCTCATTTCACGATCCCGGATCTTGAAGAGCAGCGGGGCACTCCTGACGATTCGGCGATCAGCAACGGCTGTCGCGATGACGGCCCTGCCGAAAGAGCGCTCCGAGCGCAGTCCGCCGCTCTGCGGCGAAACCGGTCCTGGACGAAGTCCTGGCGGCGAACCTCCCGCCCCTGATCGGTGTCGTCGAGACGCGGGCCACAGGAAGGAATCATGAGTCAATCTGCCGATCTGTCCCTGCCCGCCACACCCTCCGCTCACGCCTCCTCAGCCGCATCGACCTCCGCGGACGAGCCCCCCTCGGCCGGAACAGTTCTCCCGCGGAACGACACGGCGCTTCAGATCATTCTGGCGCTGAGTCTCTCCCACCTGCTCAACGACACGCTCCAGGCGCTCCTTCCTGCGATTTACCCGGTTCTCAAGGAGTCTCACCACCTCACGTTCACTGAGATCGGTCTCATCACGATGACCTTCCAGTGCACGGCGTCGCTCCTTCAGCCCCTTGTCGGCAGCTACACCGACCGCCGGCCGATGCCCTATTCGCTCGCGATCGGGATGGGCTTCACGCTCATCGGTCTGCTGCTCCTGTCGCAGGCACAGACTCTCGGAACCATCCTTCCGGCGGCCGCTCTCGTGGGGATGGGATCGTCCGTGTTTCATCCCGAGGCCTCACGGCTCGCCTACATGGCGGCGGGGGGGCGGCACGGCCTCGCACAGTCGCTGTTCCAGGTCGGCGGAAACGCCGGCAGCGCGCTGGGCCCCCTGCTGGCGGCAGCGATCGTCGTCCCTCGCGGGCAGGGGTCGTTGGCGCTCTTCTCGCTGATTGCGATCGCAGCGATCTTCGTCCTGAGCTACGTCGGACGCTGGTACGGCGCGAACCTGCACCGCCTGAAGCCGAAGCCGCGTAAGGCAGGGGCTTCCGGACCGGCCCTCTCGAAGGCCCGTGTGGCGACGGCACTGGCCGTCCTGATCGTGCTGATCATCTCGAAGTACTTCTACATGGTCAGCATCACGAACTACTACACGTTCTACCTGATCCACCGCTTCCACGTGTCGATCGAGACATCGCAGTACCTGCTGTTCATCTTCCTGTTCGCCGTGGCGGCCGGGACGATCGCCGGGGGGCCGATCGGGGACCGCTTCGGCCGGAAGATCGTGATCTGGATCTCGATCCTCGGAGTTGCCCCCTTCTCGCTGGCGATGCCCTATGCCGGGCTCTACGGAACGATCGTCTTGAGCGCGATCTCCGGCGCCCTGCTGGCCTCCGCCTTCTCAGCGATCATCGTCTTTGCCCAGGAACTGCTCCCGGGCAAGGTCGGCCTCGTTGCGGGTCTGTTCTTCGGATTCGCGTTCGGCATCAGCGGCATCGCAGCGAGCGCCCTCGGCTTGCTCGCGGACCGCACGAGCATCGAGTTCGTGTTCCACCTCTGCAGCTATTTCCCGCTGCTCGGTCTGCTGACGGTCTTCCTGCCGAACCTTGGCCGTCCGGCTCCGCGCGGAGCGGCGTAGTTCAGTCGTCGCTCAGCCACAGAGGACACAGAGTTTCTCTGAGTCATCTGTGCTCTCTGTGGCGACAAAGGGTTTTGAAACAGCTTTCAAGCCAATAACCGAAATCTACTCGGCCACGAACTCGCGGGAGCGGAGTTTCAGGATCACCCGTCGCAGAATGAGGACGACGTTTGCCACAAAGATCGGCGCAATGAGGCACAGCACCAGCATCGCCGCGAGTCCCGGGACCCGGCCGTAGTGCAAGAAGTTGTAGAGCCGGACCGGGGCAGGGGAGATGTTCGGCGGGCGCAATAGAAACGTGATCGACAGCTCGAGATACCCCTGCAGGCAGACGAACGCCGTCCCCCAGAACCAGCGCTGGCCGTTCATCTGCCAGTCGAGTTCGGCCGACGACTGCTGAACATCGCTGCGGCGGTGGCGCGCGAGGAGGCGGGCGAGATGTGTGGCCGCCTCGTCGCCGTAGTCCTGAAGGAGGAGCAGGACCAGCACTCCGCGCGGAGTGAGCGCGAGCGTCGTCGCGAAAACCAGCGGGACAGGCGTCTCGGCCAGGAACGAAAACCAGCGGTCTGTCGCCTCTTTGACCATCAGCGCCCAAACGAGCCCCCCCACCAGTCCGGGAAGGCAGGCCGCAAGCAGAAGGAGCCGCCCCGCAAGGCCACGGAGAGCGAGATGAAGGAGCCAGCCCGCGAGGCCGATCGCCGCGAGGCCGCTGATGACGCCGATCATCAGCGCGTCGCCGATCTCTCCCAGGAACCGCGGCTGGCCGAGCAGTACGCCGAAACCGCGGACCGCTTCCGGAGCGATGACGAACGTCGGCCAGACGACGGCGAGCCCGGCGCTCAGAACGAACCAGCCCCCCAGTATCGCGCGGGGGAGCTT
>JAEYWB010000737.1 GCA_023429275.1 Planctomycetota bacterium | reverse complement strand
TCGCCCGGCCGTCAATCGTCAGCAGGAGCGAGCCCGTTTCGGCCACGAACCGGCGTTCTGCTTCCGGGACCGGCTCACCGTTCTGCCGGACGGCCGCGACCTTCCCGACGCCGTGGATCAGCAGAGTCGAGGGGGACCGCGACCAGGGGAGAACGTCGATCCGGAGCGTCGTTCCCGAGTCGACCACCTCTTTGAGCTGGCCGGCGGCATGGACGAGGATCCGTCCGCCGTCGACCGTCGCGAAATCGTACGGACGGGCTCCGGTCAGCGCCGCGACAGCAACGGGGTGCAGCGTCGCCGGACTGATATCGAAAATGTTCCGGTGCTGGATCTCGAGCGTGAACGAATCCGGCAGCAACCCGCCGCTTGGATGATCGGCCGGGTAGACCTGCTGGATTCCGCTGCGGCCGATCCCGTGCGCGAGCTTTGTCCACGGGCCCTCCACGTCGTGTCGCGCGAGGCGGAGCAGGGCATCGGCGTAGCAGAGGCCGCACCACTGCACCGGGAGTCCGATCCAGAGCGGGGCCTCCCAGTTCGTCGCTCCCAGCACGGCGATGGTCGCGTAAGGACCGACCGGCTGGTCGGTCGGGTTCACCAGGTAGACGAACGGGACGCCGGTCCAGGCCCAGTCGCGGGCGGATTCCAGCAGAGTCTTGTCGCCGGAGAGCTCATAGCCGAGGACATAGGCCCGGACGAGGTGTGAGGCGGCCAGGATGTCGGGAGTGTGGAGCGGAACCTCCCAGGTCTGGGCACCGCGGGGGACGGTCGTGGCGAACCGGTCGAGCCCCCGCAGCCTCTCGAGGGCCTGGCGGATCAATGTCCGGTCGCCGCAGAAGGCGGCCTCTTCCAGGAGCTGCGCGACGACCTGGGCTTCAAGGCCATTCGCCTCCTTCGACCAGTGCGTCCGGCTGTAGTCGACCTCGGGGCGCGGGTGATACAGGATTCTCCCCTCGCCGTTGAATCGGCCCAGAAGACCTCGAGCCCGTTGACGGGCAGCCCCCAGGTTCGCCTCGAGACTTGGGCGAAGGAGCGAGCCGACCGGCAGAGCCGTATGGCCGACGCGATGGGCGTCGATGTTGCGGCCATCCACCACCTTCCAGGCGTCGGCGGCCGTCGCGGTCAGCCGCTGCCGCAGGGCGTCGTCGTCCGTCAGGGTCGCGAGCTGTTCCATCATCCAGGCGGCATCGCTCGCCGGATGAGCGGCAAAGCGTTCCGCCGGGAGGGCATGGCGGAAGCGGTCTCCCGCCCGGATCGGGCTGTCGAGCCAGCCCCGCGCGGCGAGCCGGACGTAGTCCTGCAGGGTGTCTGTTCCGGGAAGCTCGGGAAGACCGCGGAGGGCCACGTACTCCTGCACGGCCGGGATCACGGTCTTTCCCTCCCCCACCAGAAGCGTCGCGCGGGCCGTGATCGACTGGCCGGCCGGGAGATGCCGCGGCCGGAACGGATAGACCGCGCCGTCGCTGCGGAGGTTGAGGTCGGTCCCCGGGGCGATCAGCCCCATCACATGGGCGCCGGAGCCGAACGTTCGATCGGGGGAGTCGAAGAGCGGGGCGACCGCCGCGGATTGCTCCCAGGCGAGGGCGGCGAAGGCCCCGTCATGCTGCACCGCCATCAGGGGAAAGGTCAGCTTCGTCCGGATCGGGACGCGGCGTTCGTGAAGCGGACCGGCGATGTCGGCGGTCGAGCTGCTCGGCTCGTTGTCGAGGTACTCCACCCCCGCCAGCAGCCCCTGTGTCTTCGCCTCACCGGTTGTGCCGGCCCCGGGACAGACGACCAGGAGCGGGACGAGGAACAGATCCCGGTCGTGGTCGCACTCGACCGTCGCCTCGACCACGAACGATCCGGGACGCGGACCGGGGGCGAATGACTGTCGCAGACTCCAGATGCCGCCATCCGGATCGGTCACCCGCGCGAACGACTCGATCCGGTCTCCGAACTGTGTCACGCGGCACTCGGCTCCTTCGAGACGGAGCCACCGGACGTCCCCCTCCTTCCCGTAGGCCACGCGCAGATCGGGATGTCCCGAGGCGATCCGCCGGAGGCCTCCCTCCATCGAGGGAGACTCGAAGCCGAGGTCAAAGACGTTCCAGCGGTCCCCCGCGTGCCTCAGCCAGCCGCGTCCCGAGCGGATCGACGGACTGGTTTCGGGCAGGGCCTCGAAGGAGGGCTTCGCCCAGGCGGGAGGCTCGATGATCAGCCGGGGCTCCAGCCTCAGCCACGAAAGGTCGGTCGTCCCGGCCGGGGGATCGATCCGCAGCCGCGTCTTTTCAGGAAGCACCGGCAGAACGGTCGAGATCTCCTGCCAGTCCCCCGCCGGAAGGAGGAGCCGGACGGAATCGGCCTCGGTCGATCCGCCGCGGTCCGGATAGAAGAAGACCTGCATCGGCCCGCCGGTCGCCGACCGGGCCCGGATCGTCAGGACGAGCGGCTTGTCAGCCGGCGGCTCCAGGACCGGGCTCTGGCAATACGGGTCATCGCCGGTCGAAACGAGTCGCAGCCCCTCGGCAGTCTTTTCCACAGGGGCCAGGTCGTGCAGCGCCCGCCACCCCTTCAGAGAGTCCCTCTTCTGAAGGTCGATCTCGAAAGTCTCTCCCCTGACCGCGGGCGAGAACGCAAGCAGCGTCAGCGCCACGACGAGGATGAGGGAAAGGCCCCTGCGGGGAAGAAACGTCGCGGGCGCGAAGATGGGGGCTCGGATGTCGTCACTCCCTGGAAAAGGTGGCCGTATAGTACCTCGGCCCCCCGCACCGGGAACGGACTCCCGGGGAAAACGAAGCAACCTTGCACGCGGGCACCGCGCCAGAGCGATCGAGTCACAGAAGCTGCCGGCCGTTCGACGGAATCGAGTGCCGCGTGACCATGAGTCCTCCTGTCCCGGGCGCACCGTCCCCAGCGCATTCACCGCTTTTGCCGATCGTGCGGTCCTTTCCGCGGATGCCGCGATGACCGGTAGAATGCGGTCGGCCTGGACCAGTCTCTCCGATTCGACCGGGCTCGAACTCCCTTCCTCCCCCGGGGACTCGTTTCCTGTCCGACCGGCCGGGGCTAGACTTTCCTTCGAAATCGAGCCGATTCCCTCAGATTCCGCGTGAGGGCTCCCCGCCCCGTCCGCCCTGACCTCTGCCGACTCCTCCCTCCTTCGCCATAGAACCGCGGAATGACTTCGCCGACCGACTGCCAGGCCTCCGGATCGCCGCTCAGGAACCGCAGCTTCCTCGGGCTGGTGCTGACGCAGCTCCTCGGATGCATCAACGACAACATCTTCAAGTGGCTCTCCATCTGCTACGCCATGGGGACGGGGAAGATGTCGGGCGACATGGCGCTCCCCCTCGGGGGAGCGCTGTTCACTCTCCCGTACCTGATGCTCGCCCCCCTGTCGGGCTCGATCGGCGACCGTTTCAACAAGCGGGCGATCATCATCGCGTGCAAGGTCGCGGAAATCGTCATCATGGTCCTGGCCGTGGCGGCTCTCTCGGCCGGGAGCATTACCTTCCTTTACGTGCTCGTTTTCTTCACCGGCGCTCAGAGTGCTCTATTTGCCCCGGCCAAGTACGGGGCGATTCCCGAACTGCTCCCGCCACGGCAGCTGTCGTCGGGAAACGGCTGGATGGGCCTGGTGACCGTCTGCGGCTCCGCCCTGGGGATGATCGGTGGCTACTGGCTTTACGACGCCATCAAGGTCGGTCTCGCCGATGGACTGAGCGTCACCGAGCAGTGGCCGGTCGTCGCCGTCCTGATCGGACTGGCGATTGCCGGAACCATGACCGCCCTCATGATCGAACGGCTCGTCCCGGGGGCGCCCGACCGGCCGCTCGAGTGGAACCCGTTCCGGCACACCCTTCCCGCGCTCAACACCCTCTGGCGCGAGACGAAGCTCTTCCGGACGGCCATGGGAATCGGCTTCTTCTGGTTCCTCGCGTCGCTGGCCCAGCTCAACGCCGATCCCCTGGGAAAAGAGTGGCTGCACCTCCCCGAGAAGAGCGTCGGGATGCTGATGTCGGTCCTCGTCGTCGGACTCGGCCTCGGCAGCATCCTGGCCGGGATCTGGTCCGAAGGGAAAGTCGAGCTGGGGATCGTGCCGATCGGAGCGTTCGGCGTCGTCATCAGCTCGTTTCTCGTCTACCTCACCGGGCGGCTCGTCACGATCGACCTCCCGGCGACGCAGCAGTTCTGGTTCTACAGCTGTGCCCTGTCGCTGGGGTTGCTCGGCATGAGCGCCGGCCTGTTCGACGTGCCGCTCGAGGCCTACCTCCAGCACCGGACCGACCCGCGGATCCGCGG
Organism: Planctomycetota bacterium; assembly: GCA_023429275.1. GTDB lineage: Bacteria > Planctomycetota > Planctomycetia > Planctomycetales > Planctomycetaceae > Planctomyces_A. The sequence goes on along the minus strand of JAEYWB010000737.1, from coordinate 1,843 downwards.
GATGATCCTCGCCGCGACGAACTTTGTCGTCTTCGTCTGCATCCTCATCTCCACGGGGGTCTTCTTCGTCCTCAAGGCGAAGCTCCACCTGTCCGCCGGGGGGATTTTCGTCGTGGCGGGCCTCGGAACGATCCCGGTGCTGATCTACACCCTGCGGCTCATGCCCGACCTGACGGCGCGGTTCCTGTTCTGGCTGGCGAGCCACACGGTCTACCGGCTCAGAGTCGTCGGCCGCGAAAACATTCCCGAGCGGGGGGGCGCCCTGATCGTCGCCAACCACGTCTCCTGGATCGACGGCATCCTGATGCTGACCAGCTCGTCGCGGTTCGTCCGGTTCATTGCCTATGCCGACTACACCCGGAAACCGATCCTCGGCTGGCTGGCCGGGATCATGCAGACCATTCCGATCAAGGCCTCCGAGGGGCCGCGGTCGATCGTGACCGCCCTCAAGACCGCCCGGGAGGCGATTCTCAAAGGGGAGCTGGTCTGCATCTTCGCCGAAGGAGCCCTGACCCGGACCGGGCAGCTCCAGCCCTTCCAGCGGGGGCTGATGAAAATCGTCGAGGGGACAAACGCCCCCGTGATTCCGGCCTATCTCCACGGCCTCTGGGGAAGCATTTTCAGCTTCCATGGGGGAAGATTCTTCTGGAAGTGGCCGAAACACTGGTCTTACCGGGTCGGAGTCCATTTTGGTAAACCGATGCCCCAGCCGGACGATGTCAGCCAGGTCCGGCTCGCTGTCGAGCAGCTCGGAGTCGAAGCAGTGCAGTCGGATAAGCCTTTTTCTCGCGTTCTCCCCGTCCGGTTCATCGAACAGTGCCGCTCCGCAGGCAAACGGATCAAGGTCGCCGACTCCATGGGGGGCGAGCTGTCGGGGAAGGACCTCCTCCTCCGGAGCCTGATCGCCAAACGGGTCCTCGAGCGGGAGGCGTTCGGGGCGGATGAGAAGAACATCGGCATCTTCCTGCCGCCGTCGGTCGGCGGGACAATCGCCAACATGGCGGTCAGCCTCTCGCGCCGCGTCGCCTGCAACCTCAACTACACGCTCAGCGACGAGACCCTCAACTACTGCGTCAAGGCGGCGGGGATCAAGCACATCCTCACGAGCCGGATGTTCCTGCTGAAGCGGCCCTACAAGGTCGAGGGGGCCGAGTTCGTCTACATCGACGAGCTCAAGGACAAGGTCACCAAGGTCGACAAGGCGGTCGTCGGCCTGCAGGCCCTCGCCATGCCGACGTGGCTGCTGACCCGCGTCCTCGGACTCAACTCCATCAAGCCGGACGATCTGCTGTCGATCATCTTCACCTCGGGATCGACCGGCGAGCCGAAGGGGGTGATGCTCTCGCATCACAACGTCGCGGCGAATCTCGACTCGATCGATCAGCTCCTGCATCTGGAGCCGAAGGACGGCATGCTCGGGATCCTGCCGTTCTTCCACTCGTTCGGCTACACCGCCTGCATGTGGCTGCCGATGTGCTGCGAGCCGCGGGGCGTCTACCACTTCAACCCGCTCGACGCGCGGACGATCGGCAAGCTGGTCGAGAAGTACCAGGCGACGATCCTGATGGCGACGCCGACCTTCCTGAAGACCTACATCAAACGGGTCGACAAGGAGCAGTTCAAGTCGCTCGACATCGTCGTCGTCGGCGCGGAGAAGCTGCCGGTTGACCTCGCCCACCAGTTCAAGGAAAAGTTCGGCATCATGCCCTCCGAGGGCTACGGCACCACGGAGCTCTCGCCGGTCGCCGCGGTCAACATTCCGGACCACCGCTCTTCGGACACCCACCAGAAGGGGACGAAACTCGGCACGGTCGGCCGGCCCCTCCCCGGAGTCGCCGCGAAG
>JAEYWB010000686.1 GCA_023429275.1 Planctomycetota bacterium | reverse complement strand
GAGACCCGCGCGACGTCGATCACGGCGGTCGGCAATCTGCCGGAAGCGAAGCCGGTCCTGATCGGCGAGTTCGAAGTCCGGATCGCGATCAGGCGATAGCCCCGCGGAGCTCCGTGCCGTCGAGCGGGCGGCCCGGGAGATCAGACTTTTCCCTCCCGGGGTGCCGACGCAACGGACGGCGACCGAGGTTTCCTCCCTTCCTGCGCGTCCATTCGTGAGAGGGAGGGCGCGTGGACATGTGCGCCTCCGATCCGATGTCCTGACGAGATTGACGCCTGCCCCGATCAATGATAGTTTCCTAGGAAACTAATTCCGAGGGGAACAGCACGTCCGTGGCAAAACGCACCGTCAGCGGTCTCGAGGATCACATCGGCTATTGGCTGCGGTTCGTCTCGAACCATGTCTCGCACGCCTTCGCCGCCAAGGTCGAGCGGCGGGGCGTCACCGTGGCCGAGTGGGTCCTGCTGCGGCAGTTGCAGAGCTCCGGACCCATTGCTCCGAGCCGGCTCGCCGAAGAAATGGGAATGACGCGCGGAGCGATTTCGAAGCTGATCGACCGGCTCTGCGAAAAGGCCCTCGTCGAGCGGACCGTCGCGGACGGCGACCGCCGTTTTCAGAGTGTCGCTCTCACGTCCGGGGGATCGAAACTCGTTCCAGCCCTGGCCCGCCTCGCCGACGAGAACGACGCCGAATTCTTCGGGCACCTCGCCGCGAAGGACCGCACCCTCCTCGTCCGGGTTCTGCAGGAGATCGTCCGGCGGAACGGATGGAAGAACGTTCCCGTCCAGTGAGTTTCGTATCCACCTGCCTCCGAAAGACCGACATGACCACCGAACAGGCGCTCGTGATCCACGACTGCGTCCGCGGCTCGCTGACCGGCGAGCTGGCGTTCCCGGAAATCGTCTCCCGCCTCGCGGCAATCGGCGTCGAGCGTTACCACGCCGACTACAGCCGGTCCGAGAAGACGTTCTACCTTGCTGCCGGCGATTCGATCTGCGTCACGATTCCGTGGGGCGACTTTCCAACCGGCGACGCGTTCTCCGCACAGGGAGTCGAGTCGGCAGTCCGGCAGAGCCAGCGCGGCGAGCACACCTATCTCGACTTCGTTCGCAAGACGATGGAGGCCGGCTGCGTCGGGTACTTCGTGCAGATCACAGGCTGCCGGGCGATCTATTTCGGCCGCCGCGGCGAGTCGCACGTCGAGCTTTTTCCAACAGCTCCCGCCGAGTAGGCTCACGCGGTTGTGGCCGCGAGGGGAACGGGAACCGGTCCTCTATCGACGTCGGCCAGCACACTGGGCTTGCGAGAACGGCGATGCTCGAGACGCTTGACTCGATTCCATGGGAGATGCTGGAGCACGCCTATGGCTCGGCCGAGGATGTCCCCGGGCTCCTCCGCCAACTGCTCGATCCCGACCCGGCGACCCGCAGCGAGACGCTTGAGGAGCTCTACGGGAACGTCTTTCACCAGGGGACTCGTTATCCGGCCACTCCGTACGTCGTGCCGTTCCTGATCGAGATGTGCTCGAGCCCCTGGACGTTCGATCGAGGCGGGCTCCTCCACCTCTGGAAGAGCCTGATCACGGGATACTTCAGCGTTCAGGAAAGGCCGGTCTGGGGAAACGGCGAAACGATCTACTGGGGAGACGAAGTCCAGGAGGCGGACGTCGACGATCCGTTCAGTCAGGCCCTCCATCAGATCTACCTCGAATCGGTCCGGGGCCACGGTCTGCTGCTCGAGCTGCTGAGGGACACCGAGCCATCCGTCCGAGGGACGGCGGCCGGCGTACTGGCCTGCCTGCGGACACTGCGGGCGACCTCTGTCCCGCGACTCGTCGACCAACTGTCCCGAGAGGATGTCGGCGGCGTCCGCGCGGCGATCGCGTTTGCCCTCGGCGAGCTGGGGGCCGTCGAGCCTCTTCGCCAGATCCTTAAAGAAGATGACGACGACGCGGCTCGCTGCATGGCTGCTTGCGAGTTGGCGCGAATCAGTCCCGACTCCTCACTCGTAGAGCCCCTGATGCGGTTCGTTGCCGAGCCGATCTCCGGGTACGACGCCATTCCCGGGACGGGGGGGAAATCCACGGGCGACGCGGCGGACGCGATCGCCCGACTTCCCCGCGAAGCGAGGTGGGCCGCGGCGGGCGCGATCTGTGAGCGGCTGCAGCAGACGAGATCGTTCGACACGATGCCGCTTGTGCAGACGCTCCTTGCGACCGCCTTTGAGCCGAGCGACGTGCCGGTTCGAGAGCTCAGCGAGCCCCAGCGACAGATTCTCGGTTGTCTCGTTGAGTGCCAGGAACTGTGGCCGATCGGCAATCTCTTCCATCTCTTTCCGTACTACGGCCTCCCGCACGATCGGAAACAGTGTGCCGCGCTCGCGGGAGTCCCCTGCGTTGACGACAAGGCTCTCAAAGCGCTCAGCGCGGGCGTTCTCTGGTCGAACATGGGGTTTCTCGACAAGGGACGTGAGCACATCGAAGAGGCCCTGCGGTGCGATCCGACGGTTTTCGACAGAACGCCGGCGCCGGACGAATGCTGGCTCATGTGTGCCAAAGCCTATGCGGAGACCGACGCGCCGCGGGCTCTGGAGGCGTTCCGCCGGGCCGTAGCCGCCGACCCGTTTGCGGCGCACCGCGTTGATCCCGCCTGGACGCTCGCCTGGCTGCTTGCGCAAGAAGGAGGCGCACCATGAGGACCGATCCAGGGAATCGGCGCGGCGCCGTTCCCGAAGTGCTTTGAGCGGCGTCTATCGCGGCAAGAACGGGAACAGGTCGTGCTTGTTCGCGTCCGTCAGCGGCGAGCCGTATTCACACGGCTCGAACGCCTCGATGTAGCGGATCTTCGATCCCTTCTCTTTTCCGTAGGTCTTCTCGATGAGGCCGCGATACTGGTCCGCCAGCGGAGCGATCCGCTTGCGGAACTCGCGACCGAGAAACGCCTTTCGCTCAGCCGGGTCGGCCGGCAGCGGCGTGTCGAAGAAGTTGTTGTAGGGGAGCCATTCGTAGAACTGCGAGACGTGGCAGTCCATCGCGTCGATCATCTTGTCGAGGACCGGTTCGACGTCCACGACGACCGTCGGGGAGAAGGGATAGGGCCTCGTGAAATGGTCCGAGAGGTAGGCGATCACCGGGTTCCGGCGGAGGCTCGGCACCTCGGGGACCAGCGGCGGAACGGTCACCATGTAGGCCGCATCGCACACGAGCTGCGATGTCGCCCGGTGGTCCGGGTGATAGTCGTTCGGCCGGTGCGTCAGGATCAGGTCCGGATTGAACTTCCGGATGAGGGCGATCATTTCGAACCGGGCCTCGATCGTCGGCTGCAGATAGCCGTCGCGAATCAGCAG
>JAEYWB010000667.1 GCA_023429275.1 Planctomycetota bacterium | reverse complement strand
GTCGAGAACTCACGTCGATTGTGCCCTCGCTCATCTCGGCGGAGCGAGATGGCGACTGAGGGCGGAATCGTGCTTTCCGGACGTGTATACTCGGCGGTGACACTCCATTGAGGTATCCGCCATGCAGTTCATTGACCCCCACGTCCACATGGTCTCCCGCACGACGGACGACTATGAGCGGATGGTCCGCATGGGCTGTGTCGCCGTCAGCGAGCCCGCGTTCTGGGCCGGTTACGACCGCGGGACCGTCGAAGGCTTCCGCGACTACTTCCGCCAGCTGACCGGCTTCGAGAAGAAGCGGGCCGGCTGGTCCGGCGTGCAGCACTTCACCTGGCTGTGCATCAACGCCAAGGAGGCCGAGAACGTCTCGCTCTCCCGCGAAGTCATCCAGATGATTCCTGAATTCATCAACGAAACGGGAGTGCTCGGGATCGGCGAGATCGGCCTCAACAAGAACACGAAGAACGAAAGCCTCGTCTTCCGCGAACACCTCGACCTCGCGGCGAGGCTCCAGGAACTCGTCCTCATCCACACCCCGCACCTTCAGGACAAGTACAAGGGGACGCGGATGATCGTCGACATGCTCAAGGAGCGGACGGATCTCCCCCGCGAGCGGGTCTGCATCGACCACGTCGAGGAGCACACAGTCCGGCTCGCCAGGGAAAACGGCTTCTGGTGCGGGATGACCCTTTATCCGACAACGAAATGCACCCCGGCGCGGGCGGCCGACATCATCGAGCGTTACGGCGACGAGCGGATCATGGTGAACTCGGCCGGCGACTGGGGGCCGTCGAACCCGGTCTCGGTCCCGGACTTCATCCAGGAAATGCGCCGCCGCGGCCACAGCGAGGCGAAGATCCGCAAGGTCGTCTACGAGAACCCGCTCGAGTTCTTCGGCCAGTGCAAGCGGTTCGAGATCGTTCACAGGAAGTAGGGCGATGAGCGTTTCGCGATGAGCGAAGGAGGAGCCTCGGATCGCTCAACGCTGAACTCTCGACGCTCAACCCCTCCGCCCGCGAGTTTCTCGTGGATTCCCTCATCCCGTCCTGCCCGGCAGACAGTACACTCCCCGCACTTCACGCACTATCCCGCCTAGGCGCCCGCCATGGAAATGCAGCTTATCGTCCTCGTTTCGGCCGTGATCCTCACGATCGCGTACTTCACCTACGGACGTCTCCTCTCCCGCCTGTTTCAGCTCAACAATACGACGCCGACCCCCGCCGTGACGATGCGGGACGATCTCGACTTCGTCCCCTGTGAACCAGCTCCTCTCCTCAGCCAGCACTTCTCGGCGATCGCCGCCGCGGGACCGATCGTCGGGCCGATCCTGGCGGGGGTCTACTTCGGCTGGGGGCCGGCGCTGATCTGGATTCTCCTCGGCTCGATCTTCATCGGTGGCGCCCATGACCTCGGGGCGCTCGTCGCCTCGATCCGCCACCGGGCGTCGTCGATCCTCGAAGTCGTCCGCATTCACATCAGCTCGCGGGCCTACCTCCTGTTCCTCGCCTTCGTCTGGCTGGCCCTCGTCTACATCGTCGTCGCCTTCACGGACATCACCGCCAACATGTTCGTCGGAGCGATGGACCCGACGACCGGCGAATCGTTCAAGACCGCCGCGGACGCCGCCGCCAATGGAAGCGGGACGATGGTCTACAACGGCGGGATCGCGACCTCGTCGCTGATCTACCTGATCCTGCCGATGATCATGGGGCTTGCCGTCCGGAGCGGGAAAATGTCGATGGAACGGGCCACCTGGATCTTCCTGCCTCTCGTCGGCCTGGCGATCTGGGGAGGCCAGTACATCCCGCTCAACGTCGACGCGATCTTCCGCTGGTGGAACCCCGATCTCACCCCGGCCGATGCGGCGCTCTACGCTGTCCGGACCTGGGACATCTTCCTTCTGACGTACTGTGCCGTCGCCTCGGTGACGCCGATGTGGCTCCTGCTGCAGCCCCGCGGCCAGCTCGGCGGGTACTTCCTGTACGCGGCCCTCGGAGCCGGGGCGGCGGGCATCCTGCTCGGCGGGCAGCCGATCGGCCAGCCGATGGTGAAGCCGTGGGATGACACGCGGCCACTCGTGCCCCTCCTGTTCATCACGATCGCCTGCGGCGCCTGCTCGGGATTCCACTCCCTGATCGCGTCGGGGACGACCTCGAAGCAGCTTCGCCGCGAAAGCGACGCCAAGCCGATCGCCTACGGGGCCATGCTGCTGGAGGCGATGGTGGCCATTGTCTCCCTCTGCTGCGTCATGATGATCCCCGCCGGCAACGCAATGGCGACGAAGGATCCCAACTTCATCTACGCCAACGGCATCGGGACGTTCCTCGAGAAGCTCAGCCTCAACAAGACGCTCGGCGTCGCGTTCGCCCTGATGGCGTTCAACACGTTCGTCTACGACACGCTCGACGTCTGCACCCGGCTCGGCCGGTTCATCATCCAGGAGCTGACCGGCTGGCGGTCGGCGGCGGGGAGGTGGTTCGGAACGCTGCTCACGGCGGGTGTGCCCTTCTTTTTCGTCATGCAGCGGATCTCCGACGCGAAGGGGAACCCGGTCCCGGTCTGGAAGATGTTCTGGGGGCTGTTCGGCGCGAGCAACCAGCTCCTCGCGGCGCTGACGCTCCTGGGCGTGACGGTCTGGCTGTGGCGGACGCGGCGGGCCGTGGGGGTGGTCTTGGTGGGCGGGATACCCCCCCCGC
>JAEYWB010000578.1 GCA_023429275.1 Planctomycetota bacterium | reverse complement strand
GGGGGGCGGCACGGGGCCGCGGTCCGTTGTTCCTGCACCGGTCATTCGCCTCTTACAGAGGATGCCCCGTGTAGTCGCGGTCGTTGTAGTAGGAGGTTCCTTCGGGCGTCCACTTGGCCGCGTCAATGATCGACCAGAGATGGATCACCCATCCCATGAGGACGATCCAGAGAACGCTTGCCAGCACGAAGTGCACGGCCGCCATCGCCAGCCGTCCCTGGATCAGCTGACCCAGCCCCGGAATGAAGAAGCTGCTGAGAGCAGCAATCACATTGCCGGCAGATCCTTGATTCGGTGTGTAGGCCATTTCTTGTTTCCTTCCTGAAAGAGGTGACAGGCCGTAATGCATCAGGCGTGCCAGTCCCGCTCCGTTGGAGCCGATTGCCCCGCAGGGGCCGATTGCGGGCCGAATCTGCTCGATGAGAAAACAGCAAGGTCCGTCAGCAGACAGACCTCGGCCTGAGGTCCCCGCCAGCTCGCCGCCGATATGGCGGCGTCAGGGCGGCAGCGGCCGCGGAATGCCGAACTGACACCGTCCGGGGCGTTGGGATTCGACGTCTCTTTTGTTAGCGTTCGTCCTTCCCCGTGTTCCGGCAGGATGACGAAAGATGTTGACCCGAGAAGGTTGTCTGGCCCGTCAGCAGCGAGTCTGGGAGCGAGTCCCCTCCGATGTCGAGTGGCTCCTCGTCGCCGATCCGCGGCATCTGCAGTACCTCGCCAATTTTGCGGTGCAGATCCTCAGCTTCTCCGGCGGCGAGCGGGGCTGGCTTCTCCTGGAACGCTCCGGACGGACGACGCTTCTCGGCGACAACTTCGCCATCCGGGCGGCAGCGAGCACGCCGTTCGTCGACCGCGAGATTGTCGAAAAGTGGTACGACCACAAGCACTCGGTCATCAATCGGGACCACGCTCTCGTCAACGCCCTCAAGCAGGCGGTCCCGGACCTTCGCGGGCGCAAGGGGCTCGTCGAAGCCGAATGGCTCCCTGCGGAGGCACTTGCGGCTCTCGAAGGGCTCTCGTTCCGCAGCTCGGCCGACCAGGACGTTCCGACGGATGCCCCGAGCGCAGATCTCGGGACAGTCATCCGTCACGCAAGGCGCCAAAAACTTCCCGACGAGATTGCGCTCCTCAAGTCCTGCATGCGGGCGGGTGAGGCGGGAATGGCCCGGCTCCGGGAGATCATGAAGCCCGGCCTCAGTGAGCTGGAGGCGTTCGTCGAGATCCAGAAGGCGTGCGTCACCGCCGCCGGCAAGGCGTGCTACATCTACGGCGATTTCCGCTCGATGACGGCGAGCCAGCCGAAGGCAGGGGGACTGCCGACCGACTACCGGATGCAGGCGGGAGACCTGTACACGCTCGACTACTCGGTCGTGCTCGACGGCTACCGCAGCGACTTCACGAACACGTTCAGCGTCGACGGGAAGCCCTCGGCGGAGATCCGCGAGATGTTCGCTCTCTGCCAGGCAGGGATGCGGGGGGGCGAAGGGGCACTCCGGGCCGGCGCGAAGGCGAGTGAAGTCTATGCCGCGGTCAACGCCCCGTACGTCGCGGCGGGTAAGACGGCGCTCTTCACGCACCACGCGGGGCACGGCCTCGGCCTCGCTCATCCGGAGCCGCCGATTCTCGTGCCCGAAAGCGTCGACGTCCTCCTCGCCGGGGACGTCGTAACCCTCGAGCCGGGGGCCTACCAACCCGGTGTTGGCGGGATGCGGATCGAGCACAACTACCTGATCACCGATCAGGGCTACGAGCGTCTCAGCAATCACGAGATTGCGCTGACGTAGTGCAAAGCCGTGTTTTGCCACGGACGACACTCCGTGTGCGAAGCGTCATCCGCGGCAAAAACAAAAATCCGTCTTACCGCGGCGCCGGCTGCGTATCGAGAATCTGCCGGATGACCGCCCGCGTCCGGTCGCGCTGCCCTTCGCGGATCACGCCGCGGCTGATGACGCGGTGCGCGAGGACGGGGATCGCCAGCCGCTTGACGTCGTCCGGCGTGGCGTAGTCCCGCCCTTCGATCAGGGCCAGCCCCTGGATCGCCTTGTAGAACGTGATCGCCCCGCGGGGGCTGACGCCGAGCGTCAGCTCCGAATGTCGCCGGGTCGCCGCGACGATGTCGAGGATGTAGTCGTTGATCGAGTCCTCGACCCGCACCTCGTGGGCCAGACCCTGGAGGCTGATGAGCTTCTCGGCGGTCAGGACCGGCTTGAGGGTGTCGACCGGCTCCCCCTTGCGGTGATTGACGAGCGCCTTCCGTTCCGCGTCACGGTCGGGGTAGCCGACTTCCAGGCAGAGCATGAACCGGTCGAGCTGGTTCTCGGGAAGGGGATAGGTCCCTTCGAACTCCAGCGGGTTCTGGGTCGCCAGGACCATGAACGGGCGGGGGAGCTGATAGGTCTGGCCGTCGACGGAGATCTGCCGCTCCATCATCGCTTCGAGGAGCGCACTCTGGGTCCGCGGCGTCGTCCGGTTGATCTCGTCGGCCAGGAGGAGGTTCGTGAAGACCGGCCCGGTGCGGAATTCGAACTCTCCCTTGTTCGGGAGGAACACGCTCGAGCCGAGGATGTCGCTCGGAAGCATGTCGGGGGTGCATTGCAGACGGGTGAACTTGCAGCCGAGCGTGTGGGCAATCGCCTTGGCGAGCGACGTCTTGCCGACACCCGGGGCGTCCTCGATCAGCAGGTGCCCTTCCGCCAGCAGGGCGACGAGGGCCAGCCGTATGACTTCGGCCTTTCCCAGGATGGCTTGCGCGATGTTCGATTCGACCGCCCGCAACCACTCATGATGCTCGCTCACGCACAACCTCAACGACGCTCGCTGATACTCGCGAGCCAGACTGTATCCGACGACCTGACCAAACGGTATGGGCGCAAACGGTTTTTGAAGCCCGCGGCATCGACATTTTCCAGTGCCGGCACTACGCCAGGCCGATCTCCCAGAGCGCCCGCAGCAGAGGTTTCGAACAGCCCCTCCGCTGACTATGATTG
>JAEYWB010000566.1 GCA_023429275.1 Planctomycetota bacterium | reverse complement strand
CAGCTCGACATGGTCCGCGATCTGAACGCGATGAAGCTCGCGCGGGACCAGTACCATCCCGAGATCGAGGGGGCGATCGAATCCTTCGAGCTCGCCTTCCGGATGCAGGGGGAACTCCCCGACGGTGGACCTCCTGGAGCGGAACCGTCCGAAGCCGCAAGGCCGCTAGCCCAGTCGACGATCCCGGTGCCGTGAACCTGGGCTCATCCCCTTCTCGACTGCCTGCGCAGCGTGCCTCAGACACACGCACCCCCAAAAGGTCCTTCATGAAACCGGTCACAGTCTCCGCTGCCGTGAGTCTCATCCTGGCGATGCTGAATGGGCCGCCAGTCTCCGCCGCCCCCCCGAAAGTCCCAGGGAAAGGGGGCGTTGCGGAGCCTGGGCTGGAGATGAAGTCGGTCCCTCTCGACTTGAGCCCAACCGGGCTGAAGGTCTCGCCAGCCCAACCGGGCTGAAGGTCTCGCCGGACGGCCGATTCCTGCTCTGCTGGGGAACGCCCCGCCGTGAGCCCCGCACGCTCCCTGGGCCGAGGGAGATCGAGCCGACCCTCTACGTCGTGTTCGACCTCATCAAGAATGCGGTCGTCGGCCGGCAGACGCTCGCGCAGGGGAGCCGGGCGATGCTCATCGACCGGAACTATGTCTACGTCGCTCCGGTCGATTCGAAGGTGGTCCATCGCTATCGGCATGCCGCCAGGGACAGGGAGGACCCCGCCGACAGACTGCTTCTGGACTATCCCGCCGTTGACCTCGCTTTCGCCCCCGATGGCCGGCTTCTGCTGGTCGAGAGCCGGCCCGGCTGGACATTTCGTGTGGCGGTCTATGATGTCGAGACACTCAAGCGGGTACCGCATCCTCTTGCGGATCGGGAAGTCGACAGCAGGTATTTCCTGAGGACGCTGTGGAACGAGTTGCCGGACGGACGCCGGCTGCTGGACGGAGTGATCTCCGAGGACCGCAACGGCGTGGTGCAGTGCCTGACAGAAAGACCGGAGCTGCCGACCGCCCTGCTGCCTCGACCTTACTCCCCCCCCCACCGGAACGAGCCCGGGATGATCGCCTGGGGACGGGAGCTTCGAGGCATCCAACTGATCGGCAGCCGGGGAGCATCGTCCGGCCAGCTACCGCACGGCGTTCACGAGCTCCTGAAGTTCGCGCCGATTATTGTCAGTCTGCGCCAGGTCAGCCGGCCGAACGAGGGGCCCACCTCTATTGAGCTCGACCTGCGGGACATTACCACGCAGCAGCCGATCCACACCATGACGTTCTCCGCGTCGGAGCCTGACATCATCGCCTTCGGAATGAACACGCGGATCACGCAGACATCGGATCGGGTCGTCATCGCACATGCGTCGACCGGGCTCACACTCTTCCGCATTCCAGCGGAGATCCGTACGAAGGCGAAGGTCCCGCTCCATCTGAAACCACCGAAGCTCCCGGTCGGTAAGATGTCGGCCAGGCTGCACTTCGAGGTTCCCGCCGAAGGCGGGGAGAACGCGAAGACGTTCGTGCTGCACAACGCGGCTCCGGGACTGACGATCGATCGCCGGACCGGGAAGGTGACCATCGACGCCGCCGAAATCTGCCGACAGGTCCGCACCGGGGACGTCGAGCTGTTCGGTTACCTGCGGTCACTGGCGCGGCGGCAGCGGACGGAAGCCGAAGAGGCGGAGTTCCGGCGGGTGACCGGCGGGGAACTTGGGAAAGACCAGATCCCCCTCGCCATAACAACCGAGGTCGGCGTCTCCGACACGGAGGGAGCGAGTGACAAGATGACGCTCTTCCCGATCGTCACCTTTTCGAAGGAGGAGTTTGAGGCCCTGTTCCCTTCGCCAGTATCCCCCTCCGCCCCGCCCGTCACCGCTCTCCCCTCCCCCTCCCCCTCCGGGTCGGCCCCGAAGACGCCGCCGATGCCGGGCCGGGAGGCTGCCGACGGCGAGCGGCTGCGGCAGCTCGAGGAGCGGCTCCGCAAGACCGAGGCCGCCCTCGAGGCAGTACTCAAGAGAATCGAAGTCCTGAAGAAACGCGAGAGAATCCCTTGATGGGACCAAGGCCGTGATCGTAAGCGCTGGGGGCGCGGCTGGTACTCTGACGAGCAGTGCGCATCGACGGTGGAACACCAAGCCTCGGCTGACCCAAAGCGGCCATTTGTCGCACCCGGCGTCTGTCCAATTCGCCGGGTCCGAGAGGTTTATCCGGGGACTTGCAGTCGATCCGGCCTCGGCCCGACGCCGCCGCGACATTCTTTCCAGTCCACCGCAAAGGCTTCCGCTCCGACCATAACGAAGCCGTCATAAACCGGGCCTCCGGGCGCGTGATCCGGCGAATCATTCGCCACCGCTGGACAACACTTCGCCAGCCGCTTCGGGCCTTCGGAACAATTTCATTACAAACGCCGCGGGGTCGTTTTCGAATGGTTTCGGGCCTTGCCTCGATGGATAGACTCGCCCGCCATTCGAAACTCTTCCGCAGGGCAGAACATGAAGCGATCCGGCTTTACCCTCATTGAGCTGCTGGTCGTTATCGCAATCATCGGCGTGCTCGTCGCGATTCTGCTCCCCGCCGTGCAGCAGGCGCGGGAGGCGGCGCGGCGAAGCTCCTGCCAGAACAATCTCAAGCAGATCGGCATCGCCACGCACAGCTATCTCGAGACCTTCGGCCTCTTCCCGCCGAGTGCGTGCGTCAACAACACGTCGAGCTCCAATGGCTCGTGGTCGATCCACGGACGGCTGATGCCGTACATGGAGCAGTCGAACCTGTACAACAAGATCGACCTCGCGGTGAGCTGGTCGAACTTTCCGGTCATCAGCGGCTTCCGGGTCCCTGTCTACGCCTGCCCGAGCGACGCGAAATCGGGGAAGGCCCGCGACACCGGCAGCGGGTTCATGCTGCTGCCGACGAGCTACGGCTTCAACTTTGGAACGTGGTTCGTCTATGACCCCGCGACCAACCGGGGGGGCGATGGATTCACGTACCCGAATTCCAACCTCAACACCGGCGCATTCACCGACGGCACGAGCAACACGCTGCTCGCCTCGGAGGTCCACACCTGGCAGGCCTACACCCGCAACGGCGGGCCTCCAGGGCTGCCCAGTCCTCCCGTGCCGGGAACGCCCGGAGAAGTCGCCGTGATCGCCGACTCGGGGATCAAGGATCGCCTGCAGCCGGCGACCGCGGATGGAACGGGGCACACGGAATGGGCGAACGGTCACTGCCACCACAGCGGGTTCACGACGACGCTCACCCCGAACAGCGTCGTCAACTACGTCTACTCGGGCGTGACATACAACGCCGACTTCAACTCACGCCAGGAGGGGAGCAGCACGTCGGCTCCCAGCTACGCGGTTCTCACGTCACGAAGCTTTCATCCGGGGCTCGTGAACTCCGTCCTCGCCGACGGCTCGGTCAGGACATTCAGCGACAACATCAGCCTGGAGATCTGGCGCGGCCTGGGGACTCGCGCGAACAAAGAGATGCTTGGGGACTTCTGAAAGCCCCGACTTCGCGTGCCCCGGAAGGAGCCTCGCTGAGCGATACGCCACAGCAGCACCAATGACAGGGACTCGGCTGGTGCCCGCGCGTCGGCAATCGGATCAGGTCAACGTCTGGGGACCGCCGCCGTGCTCTGGACCAGGCATTCGGCGGGGACCCGGAGCTCCTTGTCCCCCTCGGGGGGAACCCGGTGGAGGTGGTCGCCTCCCCAGGCGATGTCGTCGACGAAGTCAATCCGGATGGGGTACGGGACTCCCGCCTCGAGGTCGATAAAGGCGGTGTCGGGCGGGCTTTTTCGGCATCCACACGTCCGGCAGGGGGACATGAAGGAGGACACAAGTCCCCGGACACAGAACAGGACTCAGCGGGAAGGCTGCGGATCCCGGGCCTCCGGGATCATGGGCCGGGCGGGCTGCAGGGTGGGAGGTTCCTTCGCGACATGCAGGACGTCGCGGCAGTAGGAGTGGCAGTCGATGCAACTCGAGACGAGGTGCATGTACGCGTACGACGCCCCCTCGAGGTTCCGGTCGCGTCCGAGCTGGCTGATCTTCGCGGCCTGCTGCTGCATCCCGTTCCGGTGGTGGCTGTAGACCTGGTCCTGCTCCGCGGGCCAGCCGGCATGAGCTTCGATCTTCAGGAGCTCGTCTCCTCCGCGGACGACGAGGTCGAAATCCTTCGCGAGCAGGCCCTCGACGATCTTCTGCGTGCTGGCCAGCTTGGCCCGCATGAGCGCGGCAGATTCAGCCGGTGCCGGCGGACGCTCCTCACGGGGCTGGCTCCAGGCAATGGCTCCGCCGATTGCAATGATCAGAAGCGCGGGGGCAAAGCGACGCATGTCGGATCTCCGGGGAAACAGCAGACCCTTCGGACGCGATCCACCAGGAAATTGAGGAAGAGTTTCCCGTCGCACGGTTTCCCGGGAATGGGCAGAGCCGCACACTGTGGGTGCACCCGGATCGCACGGTACGCCGGGGGGACGAGCCGGGGGGGCTCACGCTGTCCACCGCTCCGCTGTCGCTGTCGGTCCCTCGCGGGATGGATTCTTTTCCGTGCGGGCGACATTTTCTGTAACGCTTCCACGCGGACCGGGTTCTTTTGGTACCAGGAGGTTCCCCCTGACTTCTGGAGACGAATCCGATCGGAAGAGCGGCGAGTGCGAGCGATGGGTTTCCTCGACCGTTCGCCGTGCGCTGGCGTACGCCCTGACACTGGTTCGCCGGCAACATGATGCGGAAGACATCGTCCAGGAGTGCTACCGGCGCCTGCTCGCGCGGGCGGACCGGTACGACCTCCCTCGGGATGGGGCGAAGATCCTGTTCAAGTCGATCACAAATGCCTGTTTCAACCACCTCGAGCGGCGGCGTCCCTTGCTGAGCATCGAGAACGGTGCCGGCGTTCCGGAAATCGCCGCGCCGGCCGCCAACACCGGACCTGAGTCCGCGGTGATCGAGCAGGAACTCCAGCAGGCAATCGGAGCGGCCCTGGCCGAACTGCCGGTCCTTCAACGGGCGGTTGTCGAACTTTCGAGCCTCGGTCACCCCCTCGTGGATGTCGCCGAGATGGTCGGCGAGAGCCCCGGCAACACCCGCGTGTTGCTGCACCGGGCCAGGCAGGTGCTGGCGGAGAGGCTGCGAGCGTTTCGAGAGGAGAAGTCATGACGGAGCCGGAAACCGACCCGATCGACCAGCTGGTGCGGTCGTATCTCGACGACCAGGCGTCGCGGGTCGATGCCGAAGGTCTGCTCAGCCGGATCTCGGACGATCAGAACCTCGATTCCGTGAGGCCGCGTCCTGCCGGGACCTCCGCAACTCGAAGGCGGTTCCTGTGGATGGCGTGGTGGCCGTCGATCGTGACCCTGATCGTCGGGGCCTTTCTGGTCGGGCGGTCCTTCCAACCCTCCTCCGCGAGTGCGTCGACCCTGCTGCGGAGCGTCCAGGAGGTTCACCAGCGGGGGGGCGACCGCTGTTACCGCGTCCTGCACGTGCCGGAACCGTCGGCCCTGTCGGGGCCGAACTCGAAAAGCCTCGGATCCGAAAGCCTGCTCTGGACGCGGGGAGACCGCTTCTGGTCGGACTGCCGGATCGGCGAAACGCGGCTCAAGATTGGACGGGACGTCGACGGCGCCCTCTGGCTGGCCCCGTCCCGGAAGAAGGGAGTCCGCTTCCCACCCGATGATCCCGCCTTTCCGAAAGACCTGGAGACCCTCTGCCAGATCAGTTCCGTCACCGTCCCCGTTCTTCTCGACCGGGTCCTGGCCGATTTCGATCTCCGGACGGAAGCCCCCCTGGCCCATACCGGCAACCAGCGGCGGCTCGTCTGGGCGCGGCTGAAGCCGGGGCGGACTCACAGCTTCCTGTCGGCGGCTTCCCTGGAGGTCGACCAGGAGACCGATGTCCTCGTCCGGATGGTGCTGTGGCTGCAGAAGAATGACCGCCCGAATGGAACCGTCACCTATTCCCTGATGGAACAGCCCCCGCCGGGAGACGAGAGCTACCGGCTGGAGTCGCACCTCGATCCGGACGCGACGATCGAAGAGCAGTCGTTTCAGAAGCCGAAGTGAAGTGCCGTCGCGTCCCGTGGCCCGACGCCATCGAACAAGATCAGCGGGAACAGAACGATGAGACTGCGGCTGATGCTGATTGGTGTGATCGCCCTCTGGTCGCCCCGCTTCCTGTCGGCGGACGAGAAAGCGAGCGACTCCACGCGTGCCGCCGACGTGGCGTTCTTCGAAGCGAAGATCCGCCCCGTCCTGGTCGAGCATTGCTACCGCTGTCACTCCGCCGCCTCGGGGAAGGCGGAGGGGGAACTGCGGGTCGATTCCCGCGCCGCCCTGCGCAAGGGTGGTTCGCGAGGGCCAGCGGTTGTCCCCGGCGACACCAAGGGGAGCTGGCTGCTCGTGGCGATCGCTCACACCGACCCCGATCTCCGGATGCCCCCCCGGGAAGACCGGCTCAAGGACGCGGTCCTCGCCGACTTCAAAGCCTGGATCGACCGGGGCGCCCCCGACCCCCGCGACGTCGATCCTCCAGCCACGGCGAAGCCTCGCCAGGAGTTCTGGGCGAAGCGGCCGGTGGCCGACCCTCCGGTCCCGGAAGTCGCCCGGAAGGACTGGCCGCTGGCTCCCCTCGATCGCTTCATCCTCGCCAGGCTCGAGGCGGAGCGGATCGCCCCGTCGCCGGATGCTGCCCCGGCCGTGCTCCTCCGCAGAGTCTATTTCGACCTGACCGGCCTTCCCCCCTCGGCGGCCGACCTCGACCGCTTCACGAGCCGCGTTGCGGCGGACGGTACCGATGTCGCGCTCGCAACCGAGGTCGATGCCCTCCTAGCGACGCGGCAGTACGGCGAACACTGGGGGCGGCACTGGCTCGATGTCGCCCGCTTTGCCGAGTCAAGCGGCAAGGAGGCGAACATCTCCTTCCCGTATGCGTGGCGATACCGCGACTACGTCATCGACAGCGTTACGGCCGACATCCCGTACAACCGCTTCCTCGAGGAACAGGTCGCCGGCGACCTGCTCCCCGCCGCCACCGATGCGGAACGGGCCCGGCTTCTGGTTGCGACCGGCTTTCTCGCGCTGGGGCCGAAGAACCTCGACGAAGGGAACGAAGCGCAGTTCCAGGCCGACCTCATCGATGAACAGATCGACACGGTCACCCGGGCCATCCTGGCGAATTCCATCGCCTGCGCCCGCTGTCATGATCACAAGTTCGATCCGTTCTCGATGGAAGACTACTACGGCCTCGCCGGGATCTTCCGAAGCACGAAGACCTACTTCGGCACCGCGGTCTCCCCCTCCAACCGCAACAGCGGCGATCCGCTCCGGCTGCCGGAGATCGAAGGACAGGCAGTCCTGCACGCCTCGATCCCCAAGGCCAAGGTCGACGAGCTGAAGACGAAGCTCGCCGCCCTCAACAAGGAAGAGCAGGAGAAGAAGGCGGCGATGTGGAAAGCCGTCGCCGAAGGAAAGGACGCCAGCGGAATCTTCACCCTGCAGGATGCGCTCCGGATCTTCTGGTCGCGCGGCGGCATCGAAGGGGAACTCGAGCGGGTCTCCGACGACGGGAAGGCCCTCCCCCTCGCGATGGGGGTTCTTGACCGTGAGGAGATCAAGGACTCCCCTGTCTACGACCGCGGCGACGTCGCTCGGCCGCGCGAGCCGGTCCCCCGTGCGATTCCCGTCGCCCTTCGCCTCGACGGCTGCGCCCCCATTCCTTCAGACCACAGCGGCCGCCTCGAACTCGCCCGGTGGCTCACTCATCCCGAGAACCCGCTGACGGCCCGCGTCTTCGTCAATCGCGTCGTCCAGAAGCTGCTGGGGGCCGGCCCCGTCAGGACGGTCGACAACTTCGGCTCGACGGGCGAACTCCCGACGCACCCCGAACTGCTCGATCACCTGGCCGTCCGGTTCGTCTCGGAAGGATGGTCGCTCAAGAAACTCGTCCGGAGCGTGGTCCTCTCCCGGACGTACCGGCAGTCCTCCGACTTCCGCCGTGACTGCTTCGAACACGACCCGGAGAACCGGCTCGTCTGGCGGATCCCGAAACGCCGCCTGCCGGCCGAGTCGATTCGTGACGCGATGCTCGCCGCGTCGGGCGAGCTCGACCTCTCCCGCCCGAAGGGGTCGCTCGTCGGACGAGTCATCGGCGATCGTCCGATCTCGCTGATCGGGCTCGACAGCCGGCTGCCGCGGGACCTCGACGGTTCCGTCCAGCGAAGCGTCTACCTCCCCGTCATCCGGGACCGCCTCCCCGATGTCCTCGAGCTCTTCGATTTCGCCGAGCCGAGCCTGGTGACCGGCGAGCGGGAACAGACCAACGTGCCGACCCAGGCGCTCTACCTGATGAACAGCCCCTTCGTGAACGAACGATCGGTCGCGATGGCCCGGCGGCTGATCCGGGAGTCGCCCCGCCCTGACGAACAGGTCCGGTCGGCGTTTCAGCTCTGCTTCGCCCGCGACCCGCTCCCCGAGGAATCGACCCGCGTGATGGACTTTCTGAAGTCGCAGCCCCCCGGTCCCGAGGATCAGAAGACCCCGCCGAAGCCCCTGGTCATGTTCTGCCAGGCGCTCCTCTCGACGGCCGAGTTCCGCAACCTCGACTGACTTTCGAACGCTTCTCCGTGGGTACGTCTCGGAAGTCGGTGGATTCGTGAAGCACCCTCGACGATTCGTCTCCACCGGTCACAAGGCCCCGCGGAAGATGGAAACTGATGAGCGGAGATTAGTGAGGATGAGTGTTCCAGATTTCCTCTTCCTGGCCTGAAGGAATCGATGACGAGATCAGGACGAAAGAATTCCGGAACACTCATCTCCGCTAATCTTCACTCATCCCATTGCACAACATCGAGGCCGATTCCCCTGAGCTCGCTGAGTGTCCGTCCCGCGAATCGATTCTTTCTCCGCCTTCCACTGGCTGTTCCACCGAAAATCGACACGCACACACCACTTCTCCGCACAATGAGGACGAGAAATGACTCACACCCCCGCTCACTCCCCCGCTCTGCTGTCGCGGCGCGCGACGCTCAAGTCCCTGGCCTCGGGCTTCGGCTACCTCGCCTTCGCCGGCCTCGCGCAGGCCGAAGCCCTTCGGTCGTCGTCCGCCGCCCGCTCCCGGCTGGCGCCGCCGATGACGCACATTACGGCGAGCGCGAAGCGGGTCATCTTCCTCTGCATGAACGGCGGTCCGTCGCATGTCGACCTGTTCGACTACAAGCCCGAGCTGAACCGACGCTCCGGCCAGCCGATGAAGGCCGACCAGAAGAACGGTCCCCGGCTTCTCGGGTCTCCGTTTCCGTTCGCCCGGCATGGCGAAGCGGGGCTCTGGATCTCGGAGCTCTTTCCGCATCTGTCGCAGCACGCCGACGAGCTGTGCGTCGTCCGCAGCATGCAGACCGACCTGCCGAATCACTCGCAGGCGTTCCTGCAGATGCACACGGGAAGCTTCCAGTTCGTCCGTCCGTCGCTCGGGGCCTGGACGCTCTACGGGCTCGGGACCGAGAACGCCAACCTCCCGGGATTCGTCACGCTCAACCCGCCGAGCGACAACGGCGGAGCCCGCAACTACGGCAGTGCGTTCCTCCCCTCCATCTGCCAGGCGACCCGGATCGGCACGAATCAGATCCCCGGGTTCTACGCCGCCTTCCTGAAGATCGACCAGGAACCGGGCCCGCCGCTGAAGAACATCGAGAATCCGGCCCTGTCACGGGCCGAACAGCGCGCACAGCTCGACATGGTCCGCGATCTGAACGCGATGAAGCTCGCGCGGGACCAGTACCATCCCGAGATCGAGGGGGCGATCGAGTCGTTCGAGCTCGCGTTCCGGATGCAGGGGGAACTACCGAACGTCCTCGACCTGCGTCAGGAGACGGAGGCGACCCAGGAGGCGTACGGACTCGGGG
>JAEYWB010000554.1 GCA_023429275.1 Planctomycetota bacterium | reverse complement strand
GAGTTCGAGCGGATCGTTCGAGCTTGTCGGCAGATCCCCTTCCCCTCCTGAATGCCAGTTTCGGTCGGTCCATCCCTTCCTTGCCGCACACCTTGAGGTCCTTCATGCGATCGCTTTTCCTCGCGTCCATTGCCGCCCTCGCCGGCCTGATTTCTACGCCTCTCCACGCAGAGGAGGTCGTTCGACTCACCAGGGGAGCCGAGACGGTCAAGGTGACGATCGGGAACGAGGTCTTTACGGTCTTCAACCATCAGCCGAAGTGGAAGAAGCCGTTCTTCCTGCCGGTCACGGCGGCGGGAGGCCTCAAGGTCCTCGCGGAGGAGATCGGTCTTCCGCAGTCCGAACCGCGGATGCCGGCCGAGACGGTTCTCGTCGTCTCCGAGACTGCCGAGATCCGTGATGGGGACAAGGTGGTCGACAAGGCGACCTACGGAGAGACCTTCGCGGTCGAGAAGATCGAGGGAGACCGGCTGTTCATCCCCGCTAAGAAGGGCTGGATCCAGTCGACCGACGTCGTCCCGCACAAGTCAATCGTTTCGCGGCTGATCGTCGAGAATCCTCCGGCCATCAAGAACAGCAAGGACCCGCTCTATTACGACCACCCGCACCACAAGGGAATCTGGTTCTCGATCGACGAGGTGAACGGGATCAAGTTCTGGGCGGAACAGGGGACGATCCGCAACGTCGGAGTCGAGGTCGTCAAGGGAGAGGGCTCCCCGGCCATCCTCAAGTACACGAACCACTGGCTCGGCAAGGACGAGAAGCCGGTCCTGGTCGAAGAGACGACGGTTTCGATCCACCCGAACCGCCTGATGGTCTTCGAGTTCGTCCTGACCGCCGCCGTCGAGGAAGTGACGTTCGGCGATACGAAGGAGGGACTGTTCGCCGTCCGCGTCCCGAACAGCATGCGGGAATCGGTCGCCGGGGGGCCGATCGTCAACGCTGAAGGGCTCAAGGGATCGAAGGAGTGCTGGGGGAAGACCTCGCCCTGGGTCGACTATGTCGGCCCGGTCGGCTCGCAGAAATACGGCGTCACCCTGATGGACGGCCCGAACAACCCGCGGAAGTCGCGGTATCACGTCCGCGACTACGGCCTGTTCTCCATGAGCCCTTTCGGGGACAAGTCCTACACCAACGGCGCAAGCCCGGCCAATCCCCTGCATCTCAAGAAGGGGGAGACGTTCAAGCTGAAGTACGGCCTGTACGTCCACCACGGAGATGCTGGAGAGGGGCGCGTGGCCGAGGTCTACAAGCAGTTCGCCGAGTAGGCTTAGGGCCCCCCACCCCGGACGGAGTCCGGGAGGCCGGCCTTTCGGAGAATCGACCGCGACAGCTTGCAGACCATCGTGTAGGCGGGATCGAAGACGTTCCCGAGGTCGTAGCGAACCGTCTGCTGAAGCAGGAGGTTGGCCGAGAGAGAATCGAGGCCAATGGCAGGCTCCGACAGCCAGCGGAGCATCTCCGTCGTCGCGTGCTGAACCGCCTGGTCGAGGGGCCGGGCATTCCCCAGGGTTCCGAACCATTCCTCACGCTCGAACCGCGGCCAGGAGGTCTTCCATCCCTTGAGGACCTCGAAGCGGACCGTCGTGGTCGTGGAGATCTCGACGCCGTTCCCCGAGATCTCGCCGTCCCCCTGAACGGCATGGGCGTCCCCGAGATAGAAGAGCCCCCCCGGTTTGAACACGGGGAAATAGACCGTCGCCCCCGGGCCGAGCTGGCGATAATCCATGTTCCCTCCCCACTCGCCGGAGGTGGCGGTCGAGATCGACTGCCCCCGCGGCGGAGCGACACCGAAGCAGCCGAGCATCGGATCGAGAGGAAGGATGAGCCCGCGGAGGGGGGCCGGATGCGGCGTCATAAGAGTGACGGTTGCGGCAGCGGTGTCGATCGTCCATTCGACGAGCTCCACCGCAGGGAGCGCCGTCACATACGAGGGATCGACGATGTGCGGGGCGACGGCCGTCTTGGTGAAGCCGTACGAACGATTCGGGACAATACTCTCGATCGTCACGGCCAATACGTCTCCCGGCGCCGCCCCGGCTACGGCGAAGGGCCCGGTCATCGGATTGCCTCGCGTGGCGACCTGCTGTCGCTCAGCGTCCAGCCCCCAGGCATCGACCGTGGTCGTCGTCAGCCGGTCGCCGGATGCCACCGTCAGCACCGGTTCGTGGCGTCCCATCGTGTTGTGGTAGACGGTCGGTTCGAAGTGATGGTGCATCGTCGGTCACATCGGGATCGGGCGTCACCGGGGCCATGGAACGCCGTCGTGGGGAGTCCGAATCGCTCGTCGGGGTCTTCGAGGGATCGGCCCAACGGCAGGCACGGTTCCGCCAGCACCCCGCACCGCAGTCCATTTGTTGTCGCCCCTCGGCAACGCTTATCTTCGCGGAACCGTACCACCAGGCAGGAACGGACGTCGCCGGCGAGGCCACAAAGCGGCGAGTGGCTCGCCTCGAAGAGCCGCGCGGCTGATCCGCATCCGATTCAGAACACGCCCGACGTCGATGCCCGGGAATGGTCGCAGTGGACGGATAAGGACTTCGACGCCGTCGAGAACCTGCGCAGCGGAGAAATATCGGACCGGTAGCAGTACAGAGGCCCCTCGGTGGCCTCTGTACTCTGTGGCAAAGGGAGATCCTGAACCAGCTTCCTCACAGACTCGGCCAGCGGGTTACTTCCGCCGGGCGATGGCCCGCTGCATGGCGGCGCCCATGTCGGCCGGGCCGTTGGCGATCTCGACGCCGACCGCCTTGAGGGCCTCCATCTTCTCGGCCGCCGTCCCCTTGCCGCCGCTGATGATGGCGCCCGCGTGGCCCATCCGCTTGCCCGGAGGGGCGGTCGCGCCGGCGATGAACGCCGCGACCGGCTTCTTGACGTGCGTCTTGATGTACTCAGCCGCCTGGATCTCGGCGTTTCCGCCGATCTCGCCGATCATCAGGATCGCTTCGGTGCCGGGGTCCTTCTCGAACATCTCGAGGAGGTCGATGTACATCGAGCCGATGATCGGGTCACCGCCGATCCCGACAGCCGTCGACTGGCCAAGGCCGAGGTTCCCGAGCTGCCAGGTCGCTTCGTAGGTCAGCGTCCCGCTCTTGCTGATCACGCCGACCGGACCCGGCTTCGAGATGTAGCCGGGCATGATGCCGATCTTGGCGACACCCGGCGTGATGACCCCGGGGCAGTTGGGGCCGATCAGGCGGGTCTTCGGGTAGTCCTGGAGGAACCGCTTCGTCTTCGCCATGTCGATCACCGGAACGCCTTCCGTGATCGCGACAATCAGTTCAATCCCTGCGTCGGCCGCTTCCATGATCGCGTCGGCACAGAACGGAGGGGGGACGAAGATCAGCGAGCAGTTCGCGCCGGTCTTGGCCATCGCCTCGGCGACCGAGTCGAACACCGGGAAGCCGTCGACATCGGTCCCACCCTTGCCGGGGGTCACCCCGCCGACCATGACCGCCTCGCCGGGCCGGTGCTCCTGAGCGTAAGCCCGGCATTGCTGGCTGTGAAACAGCCCCGACTTGCCGGTGATCCCCTGGGTGATGATCTTCGTGTTACGATCGACAAGGATGCTCATGGTCGGTCTTTGGTGTCAGGAGCGGCGGCGATTGTTCGTCTGGGGGTCGCCGGGAGCTCTCAGTGTGCGGGAAGGAGGGACGTCGCGGGGGGACTGCGGCTCCAGCCGCGAGTCCCGGAGGGCGACTACTTCTTGAGCGTGGCGACGACTTTCTTGGCGGCGTCGGTCAGGTCGACCGCCGAGATGATGTTCCGCCCGCTCTCGGCGAGCATCTTGCGGGCCTTCTCGACATTCGTCCCTTCGAGGCGGACGACGAGCGGCACATGGATGCCGACGATGTCATAGGCGGCGAGCAGCGCCTCGACGATGATGTCGCACTTCATGCTCCCGCCGAAGATGTTGACGAGGATCGCCTTGACGTTCTTGTCCGCGAGGATGATGCGGAATGCCTCCTTCACCTGCTCGACGTTGGCTCCGCCGCCGACGTCGAGGAAGTTCGCCGGCTCGCCCCCGTGGAGCTTGATGAGGTCCATCGTGCTCATGGCGAGACCGGCCCCGTTGACGAGGCAGCCGATCGTCCCGTCGAGCTTCACGTAGCTGAGACCTGCCGCCTGGGCCTGAACTTCCGTCGGCTCCTCTTCATTCAGGTCGCGGTAGGCCGCGAGATCCTTGTGACGGAACAGGGCGTTCTCGTCGAAGGTCACCTTCGCGTCGAGGGCCAGCATCTGCCCTTCCTCGGTGACGATGAGCGGGTTGATCTCCGTCATGCTGCAGTCGTAGTCGACGAAGAACTTCGCGACCTTCGGCAGGAAGCTCTGCGCCGAATTGACAGCGCTCGCATCGAGGCCGAGGGCGTAGGCGATTTTCCGGGCCTGGAAGGGCATCAGCCCGAGGCAGGGATCGAAGTGCTCGCGGATGATCTTCTCAGGCGAGTGCTCGGCGACCTCTTCGATCTCGGTTCCCCCTTCGGAGGAGGCGATGATGACCGGCGTTCCGGTCTCACGGTCGATCACGATCCCCAGGTAGAGTTCCTTGGCGATCTTGAGCCCCTGCTCGACGAAGAGGGTGTTGACCTTCTTCCCCTCCTCGCCGGTCTGCTTCGTCACGAGCGTCGAGCCGAGCATCCGGGCCGCATTCTCGCGGGCCTCGTCGGCCGACTTCACGAGGACGACGCCGCGCTGCTTCGGGTGCTCCTTGAACGTCCCCTTGCGGCGGCCGCCGGCGTGAATCTGCGATTTGACGACGGTGACGGGGGTCCCGAGAGTCGTGACCGCCGCCGCCGCCTCTTCAGGGGTGCGGGCGACGATCCCCTTGGGAATCGGCACGCCGGCCTTCGCAAAGAGTTCCTTCCCCTGGTATTCGTGAATCTTCATAGATGTTCGGCAAGCAAAGGGATATGTCGAACGGAGCAAGCACGCCGTTCCCCGCGATCATAACGGGTCGCCCGGCGGGCTGAAGGGTGAGGGATGCCGGCCGCGGGAGAAAACTGGCGTCAACCCGGGGCCACAAGGGTTCCCCAGTCTGGCGGGGGCTGTCGGCCAGGCCGGATGCGGCAGCCTTGTGCCGGGATACAGAAGATCACCAGAGCATTGCAGAGGCTCCGGGATGCGGCCGACTCGAATCGGTGGACCAAAAAAAATCGCCCGCGACAGGTCGCGGGCGATTTTTCAGAAAGTGGAGGATAGCGGGCTCGAACCGCTCACCTCTTGCATGCCATGCAAGCGCTCTCCCAACTGAGCTAATCCCCCGATGTTGGGCTGGCCGCAACAGGTGTCGCGGTCAGGTGCCGAGTTGTATCGGACCCAGTCCCCTGACGGGTTGAGTGAATCACAACCGGAGGGGCAAAGTTATCAGTTGCCCCGACTTTGTCAATCAGACACTCTGGGTAGAATCGAGGTTCGGAATCAGCCTTCCACTGCAGTTGGCACTCCGGGAACATCTGCGAGGGGCCGGTCCCTGCCAATGGCTGTCTGAAGCCGCCAAAGACTGATCAGGAAACGCCGATGGCTGCCGGATACGAGCTCGC
The DNA here is from genome assembly GCA_023429275.1 of Planctomycetota bacterium. Lineage (GTDB taxonomy): Bacteria > Planctomycetota > Planctomycetia > Planctomycetales > Planctomycetaceae > Planctomyces_A. The sequence goes on along the minus strand of JAEYWB010000554.1, from coordinate 2,459 downwards.
TGATTTTTCCCAGATTGCCGGCGTTCCCTGCCCCTGCGGAACTGCCAGGCGAGCCTTCGCGGATGTCGCTGACTTCCCCGGCACAGTCCATGTCACCGAGATCTCGGAAGACGCTCGCGTCCATTACCACAAGAGGCTGCAGGAGACCTATTACTTCCTGGAATGCCTCCCCGACGCCGCCATGGAGCTCAATGGCGAGCGGATCCCTGTCCGGCCGGGGATGTGCGTGATGATTCGCCCTGGGACCCGCCATCGGGCGGTCGGCCGGATGAAGGTGCTGATCGTGGCGCTTCCGAAGTTTGACCCGCACGACGAGTGGTTTGATTGAGAAGGGGCCTGGGGCCAGGGCCTGGGGGCATAGAAGAGAGCTGCGTAAGCGGGCCCGACTGCTCCGTCCGCTTTGGGGCTCGGGGGCCGGGCCATTCGGCTCGCTTCCCTTCGCTTCCTGCAACTTCCGCCGGAGGAGCTCGCCTCCGCCCGGGGACTCTGTGCAGCCGGTCACTTCGCTACAACCGGCGCGCTCGGAAAAACCGTCATCGACGGAACAACCGTTACAGTTTCACAGGAGAGGGGGCCGATACCTACCCGCAGGTCCGTCCATCTGCGCCGGTTTTTCCGAGCCGGCAAGATAGGACGGCTATCCGGTCCAGGACGTAGGACCGGATCGTCCGTTCAGCAGCCGCGTTGGCGGTCTCAGTTAAGGACGTAGGGATGCGGATCCACAACTGGTTCAGGACGATCGCAGGAGCCCTGGCACTGACCGCGGCAGCCGACACCGGCTTCGCGCAGGACTATGGGGTTCCCGGTCCGGGAATGGCTCCACCGGGATACGGTCCCGCGAACCCGGCCGCGATGTATCCGCAAGGCGTGCCCGAGGGGTTCAGTCCCTGGCCGACGATCAGTCCGTTCGGGATGGGAAATCTCGACCAGGACCAGTACCGGCATAGCGGCGGGCTCTGGTTCGAGGAGCTTCTGTACAAGCACCGCGAGTTCTACGGCGGTGTGGATGCGATCTACGCGTTCAGCCGAGGGGAAGGAAACACCCTCATCGGAGCCCCGACGGTTCCGCTGGATCCCATTACGAACGGCCCGGTCGGCTACACGCCGCCGCCTGATCCGGATTCCGGACTTCCGGGGCAAGGTGGTCCGAACGGGACCTCCGGAGGACCGGGCCCCTCGACGGTGCTCATCGCTCGCGGCGTGTACCCATACCCGATTCTGCAGCCGACTTCGTTCACGACGCCGCTCCTGTACACGGAGCGGAACGACGTCTTCCCGATTCGAAACCACAATATCCTCGGAAATGTCCAGAACGCCGGTGTCGGGGTTCACTGGGGTTTCGATGATGCCGACGGCATGGGACTGATGCTCTCCGGTTTCTATCTCGGAGAGAACAACCAGGTCTTCCAGATGGGGACGGATATCATCAACGGGGTGCCGGTGACACCTACGATGGTCGAGAATACTGACGGCCAGATTCTCCTGACGAAGAACGGAGCATTGCCGATCAACAACGGCCTCGACCCGGTCATTCCGGGCTGGACTGGCCCGATCGGAGCCACGCAGAAGTTCGACATCATGTTTCGCGTTGAACGACGCCAGGAGGCCGCCGGAACCGGGCTGGCCTACCACATGAGCCCTCTGTTCAAGTCGCGTGGAGTGATGGTCCGACCGTATGTCGGGGGACGATACATGTTCCTCAACGAGTCGTTCCACTTCAAAGGCGTGGACAGCGGCTTCGGATACGAGATCGAGGGGGTGACCGACGCCGGAAACGACGAAGAGCCGACGTTCCGCCCTGTCCCCACGACCCTGTTTCCAAGCTACGATCAGTTTACGGCCACTCTCAACAACGAGGTCAGGACCCACCTTGCCGGCCCGGAAGTCGGCTTGCGGTATGACCTCGGCACAGGGGATGGCTTCAAGATCTGGGGAGCCACGACGGCCGGCCTCATGGCCAACTCCTCTCAGTTGAGGCTCAGCGGCAACAACATCGGCGAAGTCGAGAACACCCGCTTCGAATACGGCATCAACATGCTGGAGCAGGACGCCCGGTTCCGCTCGAAGGCGAATCACGGCCGCGTCTCAGCCCTGTTCGAGCAGACGATTGCCGTCGACTCGCGGATCTTCGAAGCTCTGCCGTTCACCAGCGAGGTTCCGGTACTCAATACCGCGATCTTCCACTTCGGGTACACGTTCACCGCGATCGGGGCGGTCAACCGGCCGCTCGATACCGTGAACTGGAACGGCTTCCCGCTGACGCCGACGCTCAACAACGACACGCAGACCTTCGTCCTTCACCGGTTCAACTTCGGTCTCGAGTGGAAATACTGAGCATGGCCCGGATGTGACCACCGCGACCGAGTCGGCCAGGCGGGCGGCGGAAGGGGAGAACGAGGCGAAATAATCGCCCGCTCCCTCCTTCCGCCGCTCTTTTTCTTGCCCGGCATGGTTCTTAC
>JAEYWB010000449.1 GCA_023429275.1 Planctomycetota bacterium | reverse complement strand
GAACGGGACATGCCGGTGTGCCGGGAGCCGATGCGCCATCGGACCGACGAGGAAGACGGCGCCGGCTGAGGCCAGTAACCATCCGGTTACCCCGGCAATCGCTGCGCTGATTGCCATCACAACCAGCTGTGTTGCAATGGGTCGAACCAGTGAGCGGACCGACCGCTTCGGACGGGGCCCGTATCGAGCGCTGAAGGCAAGGGGAGTGCCGAGCAGCACACCAACCCACCAGGTTGCGAGAATGCCCCAGCCGATTCCGAGCCACGTCGGATCATCGGTCGGGAAGACCCGCGGGTGACCGACGGTGAAGTACTCCACGCAGACCCGGGCCGTCACCTGATCGTGGACGATACCGTACGCGACCGCCGCCAGGACGCAGAGAAGAACAATGCCCAGCGACGGTACCAATGCAGCCCTCGTTTCGTGAATTCCACTTCCTGCCCGGCGCACGCGGGTCGCGACTTGTCGTGTCGATTCGCGCGTCCGACCGCCGATCCTTCCCCCGGGGAACGACGTCCAGCCCCCCGCAGACGTTCGGGCCGAGCGTTCTAGAACCCGAACGACTTCCGCAGCACCTCCTGGTTCGTCTTCCCGTAGACGAAGACGTTCCCGGTCTCGACGTTGTGAATGACGATCTCCGCCGGGCTGAAGAGGTTGGGATCGATCTTGTAGAAGTCGCGGCCTGCGTCATCGAAGATCTCCCGGAACGGCTTTCCGTAGGCGGGAGAGCCGCTTGATGGGATCTGCGGACCGATGTCGGTGATCTCCTCGTCGTCGCCGTTGACCCACAAGGTGACCCGCGCCCCGTACAGGATGGCGTCGTTCGTCCGTCCGATCCCCGCAAAGTCGTCGGCAGCGACTGGAGGAATCGGGGCGGTGCCGCAACCGCTTTCGACGTTCGCCACGTCATAACCGAGGGCGTGCAGCTTGTGCATCGCCGTCTCGACGCTGCGGGCAACAACCTGCATGTTGCCGGCGATGCTCGCCGTGGGCGCGACCAGAAGGGCGACACGGTCCGGAGGGACATGGCATTTCTCACCGAGGTACTGAATCACCTCGGCGGGGGGAATCTTTCCGGATTCCAGGACGCCGACGACACCGATGGCGTTCTCGCGGTACGAAAAATCCTTGAAGATCTCTTCACGGGCGGCGGCGGCACGCATCGGCCCGGAGCCCATGGCGAAGAACTTTCCGACGGAGACCTGCCACCCGGCGTACTGGCTGAAGAGGCATGCCTCGAGCGGAGAGTCCGTCTGAACGAAGAGATGTGGCCAGCCGACGCCGGCGACCTCGCCCGACACGACATTGACGTCACCCAGGCTCGCGAGGCAGACCTCGGCCAGCGCCAGTCCCGCCCCGAGACTTCCCGGGGCGTCGATTCCGAAGTCGAGGAGAATCGCGCCGCTCTCCGTCTCGACAGGCTCGACCCGCAGGGTCTCCGTGGCCGTGAGGATCTGATGGACCAGATCGAACGACAGTTCGTTCAGGGTCGGATCGTGAACCTCGTCTTCGGCGTTGTCCTGCTGAGTCATTGAGAAACGTGGGGGAAGGGGAGGGACAGATTCAAAATACCAGCCGCCGCGGCGATGCCGGACGGCTGGAGTATCGAAAGGCCGCGGCCTGCGGGCAATGGAGTCCGCACTTCAGTCCCGAATCCCACATTTACGTCGATCTCAGGCTGCGGCTCACGGCTTCTGCAGTGAGTCGCTCCCGCGGGGGACTCGTGACTTCAGGTGAAAGCGATACGTCAGGAGAGTGGCCGCGGCGAACAGCGCGGCCATAAAGGCGTACCAGATTCCGTCAGCCTGCAGCCCCCGGTGAATCGCCAGCCACCAGGCGAGCGGAAAGCCGATCCCCCAGTAGGCGACAACAGTGATGGCTGCGGGGACGGCAGTATCCTTGAGTCCCCTCAGGCAGGAGTTCGAAGAGACCTGCAGGCCGTCGAACACCTGAAAGATCGCCGCGAAGACGAGCAGCCGGGCCATGAGCCTCGCCACCTCCGCATCCCGGGTGTAGACGGCGGCAATCGCTCCCGGAAACGTCGCCAGCAGGATTCCGCTGACAACCATGATTCCCGCCGACAGGACGATTCCGGTGAAACCCGCCCGCCGGACACCCACGGGATCGCGCCGTCCGACCGCCTGTCCGACGCGGGCCGAGGCGGCCATCGAGACTCCCAGGGGAATCATGAAGGTCACGGACGCCATGTTGAGGGCCGACTGATGTGCGGCGACAACCTGTTCGCCGAACTGACCGAGCAACAGAGCCCCGGCGGCAAACAGCGTGCATTCCATGAACAGCCCGATTCCGATCGGAATGCCGAGCCGGAACAGCCCGCGAATCTCTCCGGCGTGCGGCCACTCCCAGCGGTGAAACAGATGGAACGGTCGGTACCCCTCGTAGTAATTCACCCAACCGACCATCATGGCGAAATTGGTCCAGAGCACGATGGCACTGGCGACGCCGCACCCGACGCCCCCCATCCGCGGCATCCCGAAGTGGCCGTTGATGAAGACCCAGTTGCCGAGGACGTTGAGCGGAAAGCTGAGAAGGGAGATCACCAGCAGCGGCCGTGGTCGCGAGACACCTTCGCTCATTCCGCGAAGCGCCACCTGTCCATAGAGAGCCGGGAGCCCCCAGCAGATCGCGTTGAGATAGGCGATCGCACCGGGAATGAGTTCCGGCTGAACCTTGTTCCACCACAGCAGTGGTTCGCAGAACTGAACGCCGATGAATGTCAGGCCGGCGATCATGAAGGCGAGCCAGAGCGCCTGATGGACCTTGGGTCCGATCTCGGGGTACCGCTCGGCGCCGTAAAGCTGCGCGACGGTGGGACTGACTGCGAACAGCACCCCCAGGCCGAAGAGCGACAGGGGAAACCAGATGCTCCCCCCGAGCGCGACGTAGGCCACGTCGTGCGGGCTGATCTGCCCCGCCATGATGGTGTCGGTGGTGCTGAGCAGAATCTGCGCGACCTGCGCACCGACGAGCGGCAAGCCCAAGGCCATCGTCTCGCGGACCTCGCGTCGGGCGATGGTCCAGCGAGACTCGCCTGGCAATGAGGTCACGGCTGGGGAGGCGGCGACTTCCGTGATAACCGTCGTTTCCGACATCGATCAAGCATCCTTCATCCGGGGCGGGCACCCGGGTCATGATCGAGGGACCGAAGGAACCACGTTCGACACGTTCCCCGCGGCGCGACGGGGTGCCGCAGGGAAAGACCCCTCGAAACATGACAGGTTCGCAGAAACGGGCGATGGAGCGTAGCCATCCGCCCGGACGGGCCGGTGCGTCTCGAGGCAGAGATTCTCCTTTGCGAGTTCCGAACCGATACCCCATAC
>JAEYWB010000432.1 GCA_023429275.1 Planctomycetota bacterium | reverse complement strand
CGACCGGTCTCGCCGCGGCCCTGTTCCTTGGCGCCGGCCTCGCTCCTCTCTCGGCACAAGGGGTCCTGAACGGACTCGGCGGAGGAGGCGCTGGCGGTCAGGCGGCCGGCGGAGCGGGTGGCGCCGGAGCCCCACGGGCCGGACTCGGAAACCGCCTCGACGTCAACTCGTCGGTTCGGGGCGTCAACCCGGCTCAGGCGGTACGCGGCGCAACGAACGCCGGAGCAGGACTCGGCGGTGGAGCCCGTGCCCAGGCTGGTCTTGGAGCCGGAGCGACTGCCGACGGTGCAGGTCTCCGGGCCCGAGGCTCGGCCCAGGGTGAAGGAGTTCGCCGGGGCCGGACGTGACTGTTCTCGAATACGAACGTCGATGCAGGTGCCGAGGCTGATGGAGGCATCGATGCCGATGTCGCCACCGATTCCTCGATCGATCGTCGCGGCCTTTCCGGACGCGAACACGCGGGCTACCAGGCGGAGATGACTCTCAACCACCGGCTCGCCGAGATCGACCGGATGCGCGACCACGCGATCTCGACCGGCAACACCGTCCAGCTGGCCAAGGCGGACGAACTCGAAGCCCAGGCTCGAGCGACATTCCAGCATCGACTCGATGTGATCCGGACCGCTCCGGACGCGAACGTCATTCCTCCGGGAGAGCCGCGGGACATCCGCAGTCGGATCCGTGCGGGGATGGAGAGCCAGACCAGCGGCGCCTCGCCGGAAGGAGCCAATCCCGTCGCCGCGGACGACACGGAAGAAGCGACCGATATCGTCGTACAGAGGCCCGAACTGTTCGGCCGCATGCGGCATCGGGCGAACGCCGATGTCGGAGCCGCCGCCCGCTCGGAGTCGCGCGGTCTCCTGCATTTCTCCCCGCGCGGCGGAGCCCCGGTCGCGAGTGAAGACGTTGCCCCCCGGGCGGAAGGACGGTTCGCAGCGGACGCCAACCCACGCGGTCGGATCGACGCCACATCGGACTCGCTCCTCGAAGCCGAGGCCCGTGCCGAGCAGACAGCCGCCTCCCGCGTCCGTCCGCTTGCAAACAGCCGTTTCGCCGCAGACCTCCAGGGACAGGGATCGATGCAGCGGGTTGAACCTGCTCGTGGTCACAGTCCCTTCCGCGGTGAAGTGCAGGTCGATCCCCTCGAGACCCGCGGAGGGATGCGGAGAACACGGCAGGAGATCGAACAGGTCGACTACTCTGCGTCGAACGGCGTCGAAGCTGGCGGCCGCGCTTCCGGCCGAATGACCGGTGCAACGTATTCCGAAGCAGACGCAGCCATCGGCAACGATCCTCGTGCTCCCCGGCGGAGCCGGGCCGAAGCGACTGGAGCCATTCGTGAAGGCCGGGATGCCGACCTGAACGGCTGGGAAGGAATCGAAGAGGCCGATGTCCGGAGCGACATCCGCCAGGAGACTCGCACTCGCTTTCCCGCCGATCGCAACGCGAGCGGAGCCTTTTACGGGGCAGGGGATGCGACAGGCCGCATCAACGGCCGGAAGCTTTCTGAAGCCCCGGTCGCACCTCCCGCCGATCCACGGTTCCGTGGCCGGGCGGCGACCGACTTCAACGCGCAGAGCGCGGTTCGCGGTTCCGACGATGTCGACTCCGCCTCGTCGAACATCCGGGGACGAACCGGCAGTTCGATGTCGGGCAGTTCGATCCGTTCCCGCTCGCAGTTCGACGCGTCAGCCGGAGCGGCACGTCAGCCCGTCAATCCGGAGGAATACGGCAGCCGTCCGTAGTCTCCCGTAACAGCGAATGAAAGCACTGGCCCCGGTCGATCTCACGGTCTTCCGGGGCCTTTTCGTTTGCTGTGTGAGGCGGTCGTGAGCGGGTAATTCCGGCAGGAGACTCCTGAAGGCCCGGAGGATTCAGGAGAACCACGGATTTCAGAGATAGCACGGGTCCGAAATGACGTCGAGCGGGGAGTCGGCCTTCTGTCTGTCGCCCGGCGGACAGCCCGACCTTCTCCATGTCACGGACGCGCGGAGTGCGATCCGTGAAATCCGTGCGATCCGTGGTGGAGGATTCGGACGAGGATTCCGCGTCCGCCGTGGACGGGTCAATTCATCAGGCCGCGGCCCGACTCGGAGACTGTGCCGGCACGCTCTTGAGAGTCCTGACCAGTTCCAGTTGAGCGACGAGCGCGTCGGCCGCGCGTTCCAGCCCCCCGAGGGAGGCATTCTTCGCTCGAAGGTCTTCCATCTCCCGCCGGGCCGCGTCGAGGGTCTCCCGTTCGGCGAGCCAGGTATCGAGACGGCGCGTGATCTCCTCGATGGCACTCTCGGCGCCTCGCTCGAGAAGGAACTCCGGCATCACCTCGCGACCCGCCATCAGGTTCGGCAGTGAGAAGTAGTTGACCGTGATGAAGTACGGTTTGCAGCGGCGGGTCCAGGTGCCGATCCGGTAGGTCACGATCGCCGGCTTTCCGCGGAACAGGACTTCGAGGCTGACCGAGCCGGAGACCATCAGGCAGCAGTCGACGCTGGCGATGATCTCGGGAGTCCGCCCGAGATGCAGGTCGACCGGAAGGTGCGCATAGTCCCCGGCAAGAAGGCTCCTGCAGTACTCGAGCTGGGACTCCTTGTAGCAGGCGACAGGGAACCGGACGTGCGGATGCTTTACGTGAATACGGCGGATGACTTCGAGCATCTGGGGAAAGTTCCCCGTGACCTCTTTCCCCCGTGAGCCGGGAAGGACCCCCACGACCCGTGGAGCGGACTCGCGGATGTCCGCACAAAAGCGATCATCGAGCGGATGCTGGGCCGCCGCGTCGAAGAAGGGATGCCCGACATACTCGACCGAAACCCGCCGCTGGCGATACCACTCCGCCTCGAACGGAAGCACGGAGAGAACATGGTCAACGAGGCGGCGCATCTTGCGAGTCCGCCACCATCCCCAGGCCCAGATCTGGGGGGGACAGTAGAAAACGACCCGGATTCCATTGGCCTTGGCGGCATGGGCGATCCACCAGTTGAACCCCGAGAAGTCGACAAGGACGACAAGGTCCGGCCGCTGCTCCCGGAGGAACGCGCGGGCTTCGCGGTAGAGCCGGTAGAACTTCCAGATCAGCGGGAGCACGGCGAAGACTCCCATGACGGCGAGGTCCGTCAGGTGAAAGAGCTTCTCGAATCCGACCGCTGTCATCCGGGGGCCGCCGAAACCTGAGAAGCGGATCCCCGGAACCTTGCGCCGCAGGTCCTGCATCAGGTGCGCGGCATGCTGATCGCCGCTCGGCTCGCCGACGGAAAAGAAAACGTGCATCCGTGCCATCCCCCCTGCATCCCTGCCACGTGGAGGGCGAACTGTACCAGTGGACAGCGGCTCGCTCCTAGATCAATTCGGGACGGGGAAAGGTGGGTAGTTGGCGGCGGATGGCGACCAGGCATGACTGGTGAAGAGACGCGATCTGTCGCGTGCTGCCGACAACCAGCGGCCGCTCCCCACGACTTTGGCTGATTTCGCTTTGTCGATCGGACCGATTGTTCCGACCAGGGAGATTCTCCGTACGGCGGAGCGTCGTCTCGCGAGGGTCCGGCCGATTCCGCCGCACCCCCGCCCGAGGCGGTGGCGATTCCGTCAGCCGGCCCCTCGTCGAGCATGCCGCTCGTTGAACTACGGTCCCTTCGATTCCGTGACACTCAGACTCGAGGCCTGTGTCCAAGTCGTCGCACGCATCGCCGGTTCAGCTCTTTCCGTTCCTGGCCGTCCTCATCTGTGCCATGGGAGCGCTGATCCTGTTGTTGCTCGTGACGACGCGGCGGATCCGGCACGTCGCTGTTGAGAAGGCGATCAAGGAGCAGCAGGCCGCCCTCGAAGTCGCCGCCCGAACTCCGATTCTCCCTCCGTCGACGCCGGCGACGGATGTGGCCCCCGCTCCTCTCTACGTTCCTCCGGCCGCCATCCCGCTGGCACGCCCGGTCCCCGTCGTCGACGAGGCGGCGGCCGTCCGGCTCCGCGCGGAGTGGGCGTCGATCGTCCAGGAGCTCGCCCGGGACTACTCCGCCGAGGTCAAACAGCTCGCGGCGATCCGCGCGGAGGCCCTCGCCAGGGATGAGGAACGCAAGACCGCCGAAGCCGCCATCACCGAGCAGATCAAGAGAATCGACGCTCAGAAGCTCCGTGCGCAGAGGCTTCGCGAGGAAACCGCAGCGGATGTCGCCCGGCTCGATGAGGAACGGTCCAAAATCGACGGGACGATTCGCGGCGTCCGGAAGGCGACCCAGGTCAAGGCCGAAGACCTCGCGAACCAGCCTGTCCCTTACACCCTGCTCCCCTACGACGGCGCGCTCGGCACGACGCGGCGGCCGATCATCATCGAATGCGACGAACGATCAATCATCTTCCGCTGCGAAGGAATCGAGCTGACCTCCGTCCAGCTCAGTGGTTTTCCGTCCGACTACAACCCCCTCCTGGCCGGGGTTCGGGCCCTTCACGAGTACTGGGTCGTCCGGGACCGCGAGACCGCGACCGTGAGGACACCGCCCCCTCCTTACGTC
>JAEYWB010000400.1 GCA_023429275.1 Planctomycetota bacterium | reverse complement strand
GCTCGAGCCAGTTGGAGATTGCCGCGCCCGGCCGTCATCAGGCAGGACTCGATCGCACGTGCCGGAAACGCGGGATCGTGCTTGATTCGGGGAAACCTCTCTTCCTGCGCCGCGGCAACGATCTTCCCGTCGACAACAAGGGCCGCGGCCGAGTCGTGGTAAAAGGCCGAGATCCCCAGGATGGCCGTCATGACGACGGCGGCCCCAACCACTTGAGTCAATCGATTCGCCATCGATTGCATTGAACGAACTTTGCAACCGCCGCCCGATCGTGCAATCCCCCTGCGACGGCGCTGTTCTCAGTTCGATGTCAGCTTTCGAGGGCCTCACCCCTCAAGTTCGCTGGAATCGATCGGGTCACCGGTCAGAACACGCCGTGTCTGCCGATCGACAGTCATGTCAAATCGATTTCACCTCAGTGGCACGGGCGGTGCTTTTTCGATGACACGTCACGCGGATGAACGAACGCGGGACACAACCCGACGAACAGGACTCCTGCCCTTCGCAGCGAGAAACGTGAGCCGGAACCTCTCGAAAGCACATAGAAGGGATTTCTCATGAACGCCTCCATCCTCCGCTCCGCTCCCCTGGCCCTGGCGATCGCGGCTCTCTCGATCGGCGCCCGGGAATCGAATGCCCAGGTTCCGTTCTACGCCTCGGTGAAGCCGGCCGTCAGCGACACCACCATCCCGATGGCAAGCTACGGCACGACCTACCTGAACGGTTCGCTCTACAGCACACCGGTTTACGGAAGCACCGTCTACGGCAACACCGGCTACGCGGCCTCGCCGTACCTCAACCCGTCGATTGCTCCCGGCGGATGCTACGGTCCGACGAACGGATCGACCTACCGGCCGAACTACCCCTACGGGACCGTTTCCAACGACCCGTACTGGAACACCCGGCCGACCGGGTGGAACAACGGCAACTCGTGGAACAACGGCAACTCGTGGGACAACCGCTGGAACAACTCCTGGTCATCCGGCCGCAACGACGACCGGTGGCGTTACGACCACCATTCGCACCACAACTCCTGGGATCGGAGCCGTGACGACCGGTACCGGTACAACGGAACGTCCGGCCTGTTCAGCCCGGTCCGGCCGTAAGTTCGAATGAGCGTCAAGCGTCCCCCGTCCAGCCTCGAGTCCTCTCGACTCGGGGCTGGTTTCGTTTCAGGCGTGATGTTCGGAAACTTCCGGAACTCCCTCGTGCGGGAGAACGTCTTCTCCGGCATTGGCCATCGCCCGCCAGTCATCGTTCTCGGAAGGAGCACGATCCCATGACGTTCGGCCGCCCGATGCTTCCGCTCCTTGCTCTCGTTCTCATGACATTGCCCGTGTTCGGCGACGGACCGGGCGACTGCAAGACCGACGTCGACCGCACGCCCCGTCTCTACTCGTCGGTGGACGGGAAGTATTCCCTGCGGGTCCTGCCGAAGCCCACGGGGCCGAAGACTCCGGAAGAATACGAAGACCCCTACGCCACGAGGATGATCGTCTTCGAGCCGAATCCGGACGGCACGGACAAGGTCGTCTCCGAGACGGTCCTGAAAGTCCTTCCCAGGCGGTGCCTCGTCTCAAAGAAGGGGGACTTCGTGATGTTCTCGCATCATGGCCCGCCGGGGGACGCGGGCGTCGTCCTCTCGATCTTCGACAAGACGGGAAAACGCCGCGGGGAGACGAACATCGGCGACATTCTGGGGCCTCTCAGCGGAGCGGAGCGCAATCAGGCCTGGGAGGCCCTGTACGACGCCCGCGGCGCATCGTTTCAGTACGACTGGTACAGCCAGGACTATCTCATCCTGCCGCTCAGTCCGAGCCGCACGGTGCGGATCGCACTCGACGGGGGAGCGATCGTCCCGTGAGCCGGCCCGGCCGGGTGCCGTTCTTCGGCAACTCCGTTGAAGTCGCAAGCCGTTTCGCCCGAGGGCGGTCTCAATCGATCAGAATCAACGTGTCGCCGTGTTCGTTAACGTCATTCGTCAGCCGCGGTAGCGCGTCAGCGAGAGGTGCACTGGCCAGGCGAATCGTTTCGACAATCGCATCAGCCAATTGATGCGTCGAAAGACTGTTCGTAAGCGTCTCGCACACCCGGTCGAGGAAGGGCTGTCCCAACTGCGGATGTTCGAGCACCTGCTCATCGGCCAGGACGACTGCAATGCGCTCCAGCAGTGAGACGTAGATCAGGATCCCGGCCCCGCTCTCCGTATGATGGATACGGCGATCGAAGAAGACCTCTCGAGCGCGGCGGCCTGTCTCCTCGCGCATCTGCCGTCTCGGAGTCGCCAGCCGGCGAAGCCAGGGAACGCGCGAGGCCGTGACGGCTCCCGCCAGGAAGCCAGCAATGATTGCCGCCACGAGGGCCATCAGTCCCAACGTCCGAGAGCCCATTCCCCATGTTCCGGTCGCAGGGTCCAGATGCTGAGCCGGAGAAAGAAGCCAGATGACGCTCGCGGCAACAATGGCACACCACAGGCCGACGAGGTCTTCTCCGCGGTCGTAACGACCTGAAGCCTCTGCGACGACCGGTACCACCTCACAGGAAGTGCCAAGTTCCGCCTCGGCTACGGCCGTTTCCACCTGGCGACGTTGCTCTGTGCCGAATCGATCCGAGAGAGGCGTCATCGTCAAAGATGCTTTCGGGAGGATAGAAACAGTGAGAAAGGAGCAACCGAGAGCTTGGAGGCGCGACTTTACCACTCCCCGGTAGCACCGCCTCCTCCAGATGTCCCCCCTCCGTAGGAGCCCACGCGGGATGAACCCGCCCTGGATGAGCCGCGGCTGGATGAGCCCCCGCTGGAAGAGCCTCTACTGTAGGAGCGCGTCCTGTAGGAGCTGCCACCGTAGTAGCTCCGGTCAAAGGACCCGAGACCGGAGCCTCCGTAGCTGCGGCTGCTGGAATGCCGAGACAGGTTCATCAGGAGCAAGCCGACGGCAGAGAAGACGAGACTCCACAGGAACCATGCCCAGCCACTGCTCCCGCGGCGATAAAGGGAGACCCCCGTGAAGATCGCAAGTCCGACAAACGCCGCAATCGTCAGGTAGTGCGACGCTGGTCGCGGAACCCGAGGCGGCTCCAGTTTGCGGGCCATGGCATCGAGCCCTTCCACGCCGGCGACGATTCCTTCCGCGAACAGCCCCTCCTTGAATCGCGGAACAATCAGCTCGCTCATGATACGGTGGGCCGTGGCGTTCTCCGAGCGACCCCAGCCGCCGCCGAGTTCGATTCGGGCCTTGCGGTCTCCCTTGGAAACCAGGAGGAGGATGCCGGTGTTCCAGTCCTGGTCTCCAAGTCGGGCGTGACCGATCTCCCACTGGTTGAAGAGGATCGTCGAGAACGACTCGATCGACATCCCCTCCCCCCCATGGTTTGCCATGGAGTCGATCGTGACGACGATGATCGGTGTCGCCTTCTCGTTGAGAAGCTTGTCGGCAAGCCCCCGGACACGTGTTTCAGCCGCGGGATCGAGCATCCGTGCCAGGTCACGAATGAATTCCCGGTCGCCGGGCCGCTCCAGCTTGATCTCGAGGGCGGCCGCGGGAACGGCCGCTCCCAGAAGGCTGGTGGCGAGAACGAGGGCCATCGCAAGAGAAGTTTTGAGAAATTGCATGGGGCCAATGTAATGAACGGTGGCCGGAAGCACCGGAGTCATAACGAAATCCATCCGCCGGTGGATCAAGGCGTTGGCCGCCGTGTGCGGATTCTTCACCCGCTGGCCATCATCTGTCCGGGGCACATTCCGATGTCCATTGCGGACATACCCGAAGGGGGCTCCCGTGTCCGGCGCCCGAGAGCATCCTTTCGATCCCGTCATCTCGTCCAGGGATTCGGGGGATTCGGCGGCGGCCCTGCGGGCGAACCCTTTCCAAACGATCAATTCGATTG
>JAEYWB010000377.1 GCA_023429275.1 Planctomycetota bacterium | reverse complement strand
GAAAAGGTCCTCGACGCCGCGCAGTTCCGCGATCCGATCGCCGAGGAAGTCGGGGCGGCTAACACTCTGTTCCAGGACGCGCGGCAGAACTGGCATGCCACGAACACCGACTACGACGCGGCGCTCGCGTCGATCCGGGCCGGGCTGGCCCTCAAGGGGGAGAGCGATCTCTCCGGGAAACGCTGCCTGCTTCTCGGCGCGGGAGGGGCCGCGCGGGCGATCGGGCTGGGACTCGTCCGGGCCGGGGCGGCGCTCGTCGTCACGAACCGGTCGCGGCAGCGCGGGCAGGCCCTCGCGGAGCAGCTCGGCTGCCAGTTCACCGGCTGGGAAAACCGCGGGGCGCAGTTCGCCGACATCGTCATCAACTGCACGCCGGTCGGGATGTCGCCGAACCTCAACGAGACCCCCTTTGCCGAGAATTGGCTGCGGGAAGGGACGGTCGTGTTCGACACGATCTACAATCCCGAGAACACCCTGCTCCTCAAGGAGGCCCGCGAGCGGATGTGCCACACGGTGAGCGGCGTCGAAATGTTCGTGCACCAGGCCGCCGCCCAGTACCAGCACTTCACGGGGCGTACGGCGCCGACCGACGTGATGCGGGAAGCCCTCCGCCGCGCAATGTCTCCGGCGAAGGCCGCATCGCCGGAATAGCGTGGATCAAGCCATGACGCGACTGCCTCGGATCAAACCGCGGGCTGGTGCGCAGCGGAGATGGCCTCAGGCTGAAACCTTACGTCTGACGCGATCCTAGAGCAGCGTGTCGAGCAGCATCCGCAGCTTGCGCATCTCGAGCCCGCGCTGTTCGGGAACGGTCTTTTCCGGAATCAGCTCGACGCTGAGGATCCGGTCGTACTTCTCCCGTTCCAGCACCGAGATCAGCTTCCCGTAATCGACTTCGCCCAGGCCGACCTGCGTCTGGATTTCCTGGGCGGTCGAGTCCCGCAGGTGAACATGATAGGTGTACGGCGCGACGAGGTCGGTGATCTTGTCGAGGTTCCCGGCCATGAAGTAGCTCGGATCGAACGTCAGCCCGAGCCCTTTGACCGACTGGCAGAATTCGACCGCCGTATGCGGGTCTTCCGTCAGCCGGCCCTTTTCGGTCTTGAGAGAAACGCGGACCCCTTCCGCGACGGCGATCCGGACGAGTTCGCGGAGGCGGTCGATTTCGGTATTGAACGGGGTGCCGAGAACGGCCGATGGAATCGTGATCTGGGTGATCCGCAGCGTCTTGGCGGCGCGGCAGACGAGCGGGAAGGCGACGATTTCCGGGTCCCCTTCGAAGCAGAGGGCCACGGGGGCGACGCGGGTCTGCTCACGGAACTCGACGGCGAACCGTTCCGGATCGCTGATCAGCTTCTGCAGCGAAAAATGAGTCGCGGCCTTGTCGAGCCACAGCTCGACACGATCAAAGTGCAATTCCGAGATCTGCTTGCAGGCCTCGAAGAGGGGCATATCCCAGAAGCAACGGGTGGATGCCGCAATGAACACCAATCAACTCCCTTCTCTACCTTGAGTCGTCACTCTCGGCTGTGCAGACCTGGCGATGCCGGCCGCGGATACGACGGTCCTGTGTCGTATCCTGCTGCCGCTTTTTCCGAAGAAACCGGTCCGCCGGCAGCGAGCGAGGGCTTCGGCAGACGGCAGCCACGGCACTCTTCTCGGGAAATGTATGGCGTCCGGCGAATTGCTGCAAGGTGTTGACGTACCAGACAAACCCTTGTCCGGCATCGGTTTGAGAACGTATCCAGGCTCCCGAAGTCCGACTGTCCGAAGAACCGGGGAACGGAATCAGTCGGTTCCAAGTCTCTCCCGAAGCCGCTCCCAGAGGGTTTCGAGTCTCTGCCGGGGATGGAGAGGCCACGCGAAGTCCCGGCTGGCGAGACGCCGATTTGCAGCGAGCTGCCTCTGCACAGCGAGCGTCTCCTGGCGGACTTTCGACATCGGGACTTCGATCTGGCCGCGCCACGCCGCCCGCAGTTCCCTCAGCTCCTGGATTCGTTCCGGCGATCCATCCCGTCCGATCGATTGCGCTAGCGAGAGCTTCCGCGTCAGGGCTCCCTCCCCTTCCGGAGTCTCAAGGTACCGCTCGGGGTTCCATCGCTGGTCATTCATGACCCAGAGGCCGCGACTGGCGTCCTCCGGCCGCGCGGGGAACAGGTCACCCAGCGGGAGCCTCAGGGTCGCGGTCAACACCATGAAAGGGGGCGGCTCGAGGCTGAAGAACGTCCTCAGGATGTCGTCCGTCAGCTCGTCGTATTTCGCCCCGCCGATCCCGTGAATGAAAAGATCGCTGAGGATCAGCCGGGCGAAGAGCGTGGTCGTGAGGGCCCGCGTCCGGACCTTCCAGCCTTCTTGTTCGAGCTCCCGCAGGAGTTCGATGACCGCGGCGTGAGTGTCGCCGCCGCGGACGCTCCGGGACTTGAGCGACTCATTTCCTCGAAACAGCTCGATCGCCGACCGACCTGACCAGTTGACGAAGAGCCGGCCCCGCTGGCTGTCTCCGTCGCGCCATACCCAGAAGGGAGACTCGATCGCTCCCTCCCGCTCCTGCAGGGCCGCGACCGGATGGGCTTCGCTCCTGATCCGGTGTCGACGCCTGTAGTCCCCGAGTGCCCGGTTGTGGCGATCGCGAAAGTCTCCCGCGTCGACAAGAATCGCCGCCGAGAAGATTCGGAACGCCTCCGTGGACGAAAGCCGGCTGAGGGGATGTTCCAGGTTGGTGACGCCCCACTCCCGCTCCGCGTGCTGGCGGAGGCGGACGAGTGCCGAGACGAGGCTTGTTGCGGTTTCCCCCGCGATCTTCGGCCAGAGGGCCGTACCCCAGGGGGTGACTCCCCAGGGAGCGAGAGCCTTTTCGAGCCGTGCTCCGAACGTGGCGAAAAGCTCCTGCGAGGCGATGCGGCTTTCTTCCCAGGGGCGCGGGGGGCTCGGCGTGTCGAAGGGGAGCTCAGCCAGAGTCGGTTCTTCGCGCGTGCCGGTCGGAATGGTGACCGAGCTCCGTCCCTGCAGGTCGTTGTCGACGACCAGGTTCCAGGCGGCCGAGCCCCAGGGGCGGGCGATGGCGTTCGCAGCGATGTTCTTGGCCCAGACGCCGGGGTGGAACAGTTCCGGCTGATGCCCCGTCGCAATGAGCGGCGCGTCGGGATCGAACTGGCTCGCGGTCCCCTCCGGGGCAGTCCCGGCTTCCTGCGCGAGGGCGTGGAGTTCCGTCCGGGCACGACTGCGCAGCTCCGCGAGAGGAACTCCGCCGATGCGGGCTGTCTCAGAGGTCAGCCGCCGGGCGGTTCGTTCCGCCTCGAGACGCGCTGCGGCCGCGGTGTGCGTCGTCAGAACACCGTAGTTTTCCCGGGGAACGCTCCACGATCCGCGAGCCGCCGCCGGCTCCGTACCACCCTCCGTCACGAAAGCCTCACTTCTCGACGGGCATCAGCGCCCCGTTCTTCTTCAGGTGTTCTTCCCACCGCATCACGGCCGAATCGCGCTGTCCCTTCGGAAGGATCGGCTTGTAGCTGTAGTTCTTCCCGCTCATCTGAAGCACATGGAAGAACGCCAGCTCCCGGATCGCGATGTCTTCATGCGAGAGGAGGTCGACCAGCAGGCGCGACACCTGCGGATCACGCGCGGAGCCGGGAGCGAATCCCCACAGCAGCGTCACAACATACGGGACGTCGGCATCCGGGAAAACCTTTGCGGCCTCTTCCGTCAGCAGAGCTTCCCGTTGCGGGTCGACTGCCAGCCATTCCCGAAGGCCCACGATGGCGGCGACTCTCGACTCCTCGTGTTTCGACTGCAGGGCCCGGATCAGCTCTGGATAGTTGTCCGTGATCGAAAGCGTGTGAACCGCTGCCTCCGACATCCGGGCGATGTCCGACTTCGCCACGGCGGGAATGCTCTGGCTGACACCGCGGTCGAGCGCGAACTCCTTCTCGAACGAGCGGGCGAACTGCTTCTGGGTCGGCGTGACCTTGATCCCTTCGGGAGAGAGCCAGCCGGGGAGCGCCTTGAGCGTCCCCTGCTTCTCCCCCGAGAAGAGTCTCGTCCACTCGATTTCACCCCCTTCAGGACGAAGGGCGAAGGAAGGCCCGTCACCGACTTCAATCTGCACCTCGCCCCGGACAACGGTCAATCCCCCCGGCGGCATCGGGGCGATCGGCTCGGACCTCCCCTGCGGCTGTTGTGGAATCACGTCGACTCCGACGAGAGTGTTCCCCTCCTTGAAGGTCGTCGTGGCCGATCTCCCCTGGACGAGGAGATCGACGACGATCGGCTTGTCGGCGTCGACCGTCGTGCGGCTGAGGGAGACCCGTCCCCGAATGACCACCAGCCCCAGCGACGAAGTTTTGATGCCGGGCATCAGCTGGATCACCGTGTCTCCCATCATCCGGATCTCGAGCCGTCCGTTCTCGACCAGAAACTGCGCATCGAATGGTTCCGGGCAGGCGAACGCCTCCAGAGCATGGACGGCGGAACGTCGCGGAAGGACGGTCCAGTCCGCGTCTCGCTGCAGGAGCAGAACACCATCGGAGCTCGTGTAGAGCGTCGACGGGAACGGATTCGCCGGAATCACCGGAGCCGCCGGAGGAGGCATCGGCACTGGTGGCATCGGGACCGGGGGCGTTGGGACTGGGGGCTTCGGGGCTGGGGACATCGGTGTGGAAGGCATCGGCGTCGTCACAGCAGCAGCACCAGCGGCTGGCGGAGGGGAGGCTGCGGGCATTGGAGTTCCCGCGTCCTTGGCCGGCGGCTGGTCGCCCGGAGCCGCAGGAACAGCGGGAAGCGTCGGTGCCGCGGGCATCGGTACCGGGGCAGGTGTCGCCGAGGCCAGCTCTCCGGCCGCCTTTCCGGCCGGCATCGGCAAGGCTTCCGACGCCCCGAGATCCGTCCCCTCGGAGGAGGCGATCACTGGCGCGACCGCTGCGGCCGGAGCAGCGGGGGCGGCCCCCTCGAACTTGGGAGCCGGCGGGGCCGTGGAATTGGCAACCGGACCGACTCCGGTGTTGTGGAGAGAGGGGTCGTAGTAGATCCAGACGGCCCATGCGAGTACGACCGCGATGATGGCCGCCACAGAGAGCCGTGGCCCCCAGGACGAACGCTTGAGGTATTCGGGAACCTGCGGCCGGGGGCTCGGGGCGACAGCGGGGGGAGGCGTCCTCACAGGTCGGGGGGCAGCGGCAGCGCCTGCTGCGGAGTCCCGCGGTTCGGGGATGTGTCCCAGGGCATACATCCGCTCACGAAGGCTCGGGCTGACGTCGACCGGCTCTCCGAGGATGAGCGTCAGGATCTGATGCGAGGCAGCGACCTCTGCCAGGTGAACGTCGGATTCGAGGCAGAGTTTTTCGAGCTCCGCAATCCCTTCCGGCGAGAGGGTGTTGTCGAGGTATTCCGAAACGAGGTTCGGATCGGGCCCCGAACCGGGACCGGCGATCGCTGGAGCAC
Source organism: Planctomycetota bacterium (assembly GCA_023429275.1). Classification (GTDB taxonomy): domain Bacteria; phylum Planctomycetota; class Planctomycetia; order Planctomycetales; family Planctomycetaceae; genus Planctomyces_A. The sequence goes on along the minus strand of JAEYWB010000377.1, from coordinate 745 downwards.
CGATCCGCCGCTTCCGGAGAACGTCGCGAATCCGCTCGACCTGTTCACGGGCGGCGCTGTTCTCGTTGACGCGGTGACCAATGTCCTTGGCGGCCGCCGGGTCGAGAACGTCATCAAGGTAAGCCAGCAGTGTGCGAAGTGTCAGACGCATGGGGCACCCGAGGCGGTCGTTCTGTTGGATCTTTGCCGTGGAAGGCAGTTTCCTCTCACCATGATTAGGGGCCGCTCAGCCCACAATCCGTACAAGATTCTTTGAGGATTCTCTGTAACTGGTTGCGGGTGAAACCCTTATGGTGATCGGGGGCGAGAATGGCGCGGGGCGGGGCGTGTTTGAAGTCCGGTGAGTCGCCCGATACCATCCGCCAGCCCTCCGACACCCCACCATGACAAACGCTGATCTCCCGACGGCCCGTCCCCTCTGGACGCGGCGTCATTTGCTGTCGCTTCAGGAGCTGACAGCGGCAGAAATCGAGACCATTCTCGATGAAGCGGCGCGGTTTCAAACCCGTGCTGCCTTGACGCAGAACCGGCTCGACGACCTCCGCGGAGTCACCGTCGCGAACCTGTTCTTCGAAGCTTCCACGCGCACCAAGACGAGCTTCAACCTCGCGGCGAAGCGTCTCGGTGCGGATACCGTCGACTTCACCGCCTCGACCAGCAGCCTCAGCAAGGGAGAGACCTTTCTCGACACGGCCCTTACGATCCAGGCGATGGGGGTGCAGCAGATGGTGGTCCGGCACAGCAC
>JAEYWB010000289.1 GCA_023429275.1 Planctomycetota bacterium | reverse complement strand
CGCCGGGCCTCACCTTCGACGAGGAGCTCCGGAACGTTCTGCCCGCATCCCCATCTCTCCTGCACCACTTTGCCCGGGCCGAATTGACCGGAGATCACCAGTCCGCAGAGCGCGAATCCGTGGGCGCAAGAATCCTTGAACTCCTGTCGTTAACAGAGACTTCTCAGGCACTTCCCGACGGTGATAGTTATCGTCTGAAGGCAGGCGCCTGGGAGTTGCGAGGGGACTTTGACGCGAGTATTCTCTCGCTCGAACAATCCATCTCCCTTGCTCCCCTGGAGGCAGATCCTCGCCTGGAACTCTCCCGAGTTCTTCAGCGGATGGGTCGGATCTCCGAAGCTCGAGAGCAAGCTTTAATCGCAGCGTCGCTCAGGCCGCGCGATGTGGAGGCAAGGAGGTTGTTAAGTGATCTGCAGAGAACCGAGAGCCGAGTTCCATCGACGAAGTCGTCGAGCCGGTGAACTCAACATGGATGTGACGCCACAGTCCAGGTGTGTTGCCTGAACGATTCGAACTTCCAGACGAAGTTCGAGGCGTGACGTTCCGAGGATGCTTTTGAACAGACTCAATCGGTGGAACCAGGCTGCAGCCGCAGCCTTCGTCCTCCTTCCCGATGCCGTTTGGCGTCGGTGTTATTCCGCATCAGGCCGGCCTGACGGGATCCTCCGCGATTGCGGCAAGGCCCGATCCCGGCTGGCCTGGTAACAGATAAAGCATCCCGGTACGCATCGACGTATATGGGGCGGTGAATGTTTTCAACGGTGATCGTGGGAGTTGCTGTCATCTGCGGGTGTGTGCTCACACCGCTGATGAGAGAGCTCGCCAGGACGCTCAATATCGTCGACCGCCCTGACGGCCGAAGGAAGCTTCACGCTCATCCGACGCCGCTCGGCGGAGGGATGGCGATTTCGGCAGCGATGGCCTTGACTGCCGCCGTCGCCGCGGCCCTGTTTCCCGACGTTCGAGACCTGATCGCCAAAGAGTCGCGATTCCTCCTGGGGCTGTTCGCAGCTGCGGTCACCATCGTTACCGTCGGGCTGCTCGACGACCGGTTCCAGCTCCGCGGCCGGCAGAAGCTCATCGGCCAGGTTCTCGCCGCGGGAGTCCTGATCTCCTCGGGACTGCTGGTCCGACGGGTTTCCTTCTTCGACTATCCGATCGACCTCGGGCTGCTGGCGATTCCGTTCACGATCTTCTGGGTCGTCGGGGCCATCAACGCCCTGAACCTGATTGACGGAATGGACGGCCTGGCGGGGAGCGTCGGGCTCGTCCTGAGCATCGCCATCGCCGCGATGGCCTGGATGACCGGCCATCCGTCCGATGCCCTCGTCGCGCTCGCACTCGCCGGAACGATTGCGGGCTTTCTCGTCTACAACCTCCCCCCGGCCTCCGTGTTTCTCGGAGACGGGGGGAGCATGTTGATCGGGCTCATCCTCGGAGCCCTCGCGATCCGGAGCTCGATCAAGGGGGCGGCGACAGTCGCGCTCGCCGCGCCGACGGTCATCTGGGCGATCCCGATCTTCGACGTCAGCATGGCAATCGTCCGCAGGAAGCTGACCGGCCGCAGCATTTATGAAACCGACCGTGGACATCTGCATCACTGCCTGCAGCGTTCAGGCCACAGCGGCCCGCGGACCGTCTTCCTGGTCGCGACGTTGTGCGTGCTGACTTCCGTCGGTGCACTCATCGGTGTCGCCCGGAACAGCGAGTGGATGGCCGTCGTCACCGTCCTGGTGGTCGTTGCGGTCCTCGTCGTCTGCCGCATCTTCGGCACGGCCGAGTTCCTGCTCATCTGGACCCGGGCGAAATCGATCACCCGCTCTCTTCTCAAGCTTCGCCGGCGGGACGAATCGACTCCCCGCCTTCCGGAGCGGGCACGGCTCACAGGGACCCGCGACTGGGATGACCTGTGGGACACCCTGACCGTGTACGCCGAGCGGTTTGACCTGAGCCTGGTGCAGTTGAATGTCAATCTCCCCGCCTTCAACGAGGAGTATCACGCCCACTGGCACAGGCGGCATGACGGCCCGGACCACCTTCAGTGGACGACGGATATCCCGCTCGTCGCCGGAGATGTCAGCGTGGGACGCCTGCGGATTCGCGGGCAGCCTTCTCAAGGATCGGTCTGCGACTGGATCGGAGAACTCGTCTCCGGCCTCCAGCCGTTTGAAGCACAGATGATGAACCTCGTCTTCGAGCAGATGGTCGAGCCGGCCGGCATCGCCGATCCGGCGGTGCCGCTGATCTCGAGCTCGGACGCCACGGTTTGACGGAACAACTCGGGCGGGAGTCACCGCCCGGCACGCGAACGGAGTCGCGGAACATGAAGATCGAAATTCGCAACGTTTTCGCGGGGTGATTGTCACCCAAGGGAACGGAGTGCGCGCCGACCCTGGTCGCCGCTCCTCGATCGAAGCCGGTAAGAGCAACGAATGCCGATCCTCGACCACGAGCCCGACATCTTCCCCGACGACCTGTTCGCACGTCTCGGTGAAGAGGGGCACGGCCAGGAGAAACTGGCGGCTGAGGCGGGATTCGGCGACGAAGCGGCGTGGTGGGCGGTCTACACCCGTTCCCGCCAGGAAAAGGAGCTGATGCGAAAGCTCCGGACGATGGAGATTCCGTTTTACTCTCCGATCGTCCCCCATCGATCACGTTCCCCACAGGGGCGGGTCCGAACGTCGTATGTCCCGCTGTTTTCCAACTACGTCTTTCTTTTCGGGGATCTCGAGGCCCGAACGCGGGCCCTGACAACGAACACGATCTCGCGGACGATCGAAGTCGACGATTCGCGGCGGCTGGTCCGGGATCTCCGCCAGCTCTTCGAGCTCATCGCCCGGGGCTCTCCCGTCACTCCGGAAGCGAAACTGCAGCCGGGAACGCCGGTCCGCATCAAGTCGGGCGTCATGAAAGGGATCGAGGGGACAATCGTCCAGCGGCACGGAGAGACTCACCTCATCGTCACCGTGAACTTCCTTCAGCAGGGAGCGTCGGTGAAACTCCAGGACTTCGAGGTCCAGAGTCTTGCCTGAGCGGTCGACGCCCAGTGACGCTCGCTTCGACTCCAGGGACGGCGGCACAGCAAGCGGATGATGCAGAGGTCGGCAGGCCCAACGACTTGCGAGGCGGAATGCTCGCGATGGGCGAATTCCCAGGCCGGGGATTTGAAACTCTCCACCCGAACTGACACGATGCCCGCAAGACGGGCTGCCTGACCTTGGAGAGTGTGGCCGGAAGTCGTTCCGACACAACAGGCATTCACTTTCGAAATGGATTCGCTGGCAATGGCTAATCGAGCGGACTTTGACGACGACCTCCCGGAGAAGTCGGGAGAGCGGACTGTCGATTTCCTGCCCCTCACGCTGCGGTATCTGCCGCTGCTGCTCCTTCTCGCGGGGGCCGGGGCGGGTGCGGCTTACCTTCACTTCCTGAAGCAGCCCGCGACCTACCAGTCATCCAGCACGATCCTGGTGACCAGTGACCGGCAGCAGCAGGCCAACCCTCTCGGAACGGAGACGGGAATTGCGCAGGGCATGACCCCGACGATGCCTCACCAGATGCTCATCGGAAGTGCTCTGGTGGTCGGGAAGGCGGTCGACCTGCACGAGCTCAGGAAACATCCGCTGTTCGCGGGAGACGCGGACCCCGCCCTCCGGATCACCAGCGGTCTCAGCGTCCTCTCCGATCCGAAGACCCCGGACGTCATCCGGCTTTCGTTCCGCGACAGCGACCCGGAGGTCTGCCGCGTTGCCCTGGACGCAGTCCTCGCCGGCTATCGCTCCTTTCTCGGCGACACCCACGAAAGCATCAGCAAAGATGTCGTGAATCTGATCACCGAGGCAAAGGATGTCCTCCTCAAGCAGCTGAAAGACAAAGAGAAGGAGTATCTCGAGTTCCGGCAGAACGCCCCGCTGCTGTTTGCCAAGGAGGCGGGCGCGACGAACATCCACAAGGAACGGCTCTCCGGCATCGAGCAGGCCCGGTCCGCCCTCCTGATCGCGTTGCATGAGAAAACGGCGGAGCTCGACTCGCTGAAGAAAGCGATCGCTCGAGGCGGGAACCGGGAAGCCCTGGCCCTGATCATCAACGGCGTGAAGGCCGACAAGAAGGACGGCAGCGGAATCAACGACATTGAGAAGGACAAGTCTCCTCTCGCGGAGCTCTTCCCGCTTCTGCTGGAAGAGCAGATGCTCCTCGAAAATCTCGGTCCGGATCATCCGAAGGTCACCGCCGTCCAGAAGCGGATCGACATCACGAGGAAGTACCTGACCGAAAGCCTCGCCGAGGAGATGAAGAACGCCGCCGACGCCTCGGCGAAGGGGGAGAAGCGTCCGGATCTCGTCTCGATCTATCTCGAGTCCCTCGAGCACGAGGTCAGCGTGATCGAGACGAAGCAGACGGAACTGAACCTGCTGTTCGACAAGGAGAAGGAGGCGGCCAAGTCGCTCCTGGACTTCGAGATCCAGGACGAAGGGTTCCGGAATGACATCGCCCGCACGGCGAAGCTCTTCGACGGCGTCGTCAAGCGGCTCGACGAAATCAGCCTCGTCCGGAACTACGGCGGCTATGAGATGTCCGTCGTCTCTCCGCCGACGGCAGGTTACCACACGGGTCCGATCATGATCCGGTACCTGGCGGTCGGGGCCATCCTGGGGATCGTCGCCGGCTATCTGCTGGCCTACCTGCTCGAGATGAACGACCGCAGCTTCCGCGATCCGGACGAAGTCCAGACGTCGCTCGGTCTGCCGGTGGTCGGCCACATTCCCCGCATCGAGCTGAGCCGGAACGATCGGCGATCGACTGCGGCGGTCCACCCCTCCATCGTGACGTTCACCCGTCCCAAGTCGCGGCTGGCCGAAGCGTTCCGCGCGGTCCGGACCTCTCTCTACTTCCGGACGGGGGGCGAAACCGCCAAGGTGATCCAGGTCACCAGCCCCAACCCGGGGGACGGCAAGTCGACTCTCACCTGCAACCTGGCGGTCTCCATCGCGCAGGCCGGCAAGCGGGTCCTGCTGATGGATGCCGACTTCCGCCGCCCGCGCGTCCACAAGCTGCTCGGCTCGTCCTCAACCTACGGGATCTCCTCCGTGATCGCGGGGGTCGCCGAGCTTCCCGACGCCATCCAGGATACGCCGATCGAGAACCTCTCCGTGATCGGCTGCGGCCCCCGGCCCGACAATCCGGCGGAGCTGCTCACCGGCAAGCGGTTCGCGGAACTGCTCGGCGTCCTGAAGGAGCAGTACGACTTCGTCATCATCGATACCCCGCCGCTCCTGGCGGTCACCGACCCGAGCGCCGTAGCGGCCCGTGTCGACGCGGTCATCGTTGCCCTTCGAATCGCCAAGAGGACCCGTTCCGAAGCCCGGCGGGCGATGGAGATTCTCTCCGGCGTCGGGGCCAATGTCCTGGGGATCGTGGTCAACGGACTCGGGACGCGGCGCAGCTACGGCTACACCGGTTACGGCTCTGGCCGATACGTCTACGGCGAGGGGAAGGCCGGCGTTTACTACGCCGAGGACGAGCAGCGAACTCCGGTCTCGTCCTCGAACTCCTGACACGTCGCGAATCGTCTTCAAGAGATGTCTGAACTCCTGGCCGCCATCACCGGCCTGATCATCTGCGTCTCGGCGGGCCGCGCCTATCGGCGGTCGCGCGATCCCCTTTGCCCCGCGGTGATCTTCGCCCCGATGCTCGGGTACGTGTACGCGTACCACCCCTACACGCTGATCAGCAGCGGGAAGCTCTCGACGTTCTTTCCCGACCCGACGCAGGTCGAGCTGGTCCTGATGATCAACCTCCTGGCCATCCTGGCATTCTGCCTGGGGCTGCAGGCGTATGAGATCCCCGCCGCCTTGAGACAGGCGAGAGAAATCGGACGCGGGCTCGACAAGCTGATCCTGAGTGAACGGTCGCGGCGGCGGATGGTCCGGATGGGATTCGCCCTGGGGACGATTGCCTTCGGAGTCTTCGCCAGCATGCTCTGGGAGACCGGGCCGGTCGTCTGGACCATGGCCAAGCCGTTCCTGCTGTCGCCGATCGAAAGCGGCTACTACCGCGAGCTGCCAAACCTCGCCTTCCCCGCGGCGTTCCTCGTCGCACTGGGGTGGGGAGGGACGAAGCTGACGGGGGAAAAATTCCTGACGCTTCTGTACGTC
>JAEYWB010000279.1 GCA_023429275.1 Planctomycetota bacterium | reverse complement strand
GCTTCGGTCGACTCTAATTTCCCCCCGCGCGCTTTCGGCGCGGCTTTTTCCGGTCTCCGCGGACTGCGCCCATGCCCAATGCCCCTTTGATCGATGACCTCCGCTGGAAGAAGTTCCCCGTCCTCAACGACGGGTTCGTCTGTCTCGTCGACTGCATGGGAGACGACGGGGCGATCGTCCAGGCGGCCCGGGTCAGTTACGGCGCCGGGACGAAGCAGATCTCCGACGACCGGACCCTCATCCGCTACCTGATGCGGCACCGGCACTCGACCCCGTTCGAGATGGCCGAAGTGAAGATCCTCGTCCGGGTTCCGATGGACTGCTGGCGGCAATGGATCCGCCACCGGACCGCCAACGTCAACGAATACAGCACTCGGTACTCGGTCGCGATCGACTCCGTTCAGACGACCGATCCCGACGAGTGGCGGATGCAGTCGGAGGTCAATCGCCAGGGGAGCGGAGCGCACCTTCCGCACGATGTCGGCGTCCGGCTGACGTCGGCCGAGAAGGAATTCCAGCTGGCGGCGCAGAGGCTCTACAACGAGCGGCTGGAGATGGGGGTCGCCCGCGAGCAGGCCCGCAAGGACCTGCCGCTGTGCACCTACACGGAGGCGTACTGGAAGGTCGACCTCCATAACCTGCTGCACTTCCTCGCCCTGCGGATGGACAGTCACGCCCAGTGGGAGATCCGGCAGTACGCAACGACGCTCGGAGAAAAGATCGTCGCCCCGCTCTTCCCGGTCGTCTGGGAGGCGTTTGTCGACTACCGGCGCGACGCCACGCACCTTTCGCGACTCGAGCTCGGCGTGATTCAGCGGCTCACGGCCCGGGGGGCGGAGAGTGGCAAGGTTCCGCCGTACTCGACCGAAGACTTCCTCGCTGCCCAGGACGTCAGCTGGCGGGAACTGACACGTTCTCGTGAGCGGGAGGAGTGCCGGGCCAAGCTCGTCGGCATGGGGCTGCTGCAACAGGATTCTGCAGCCTGACGCCCGGGACGCGGCACAGCGTTTGCCATCTTGGCTGACGCACTCGAAAAGACCGCGAATGTCGCCGGAGCCTGCCACTTGCTGAAGCAAAAACCACCGTCTGCCGCCTGTTTTTCGGGCGTCGACGGGTGTCATTCTCAGTCGGGCTGTTGAAGACGGGTTTTCGCGCCTCCTCGAATCGGGGTGATGGTCTTCGGGACGGACCTGGGTCGACGGACTCCGCGCGGAGTCCGTTGCACTCGTCCACCGGGGAAGACGCCCTTTTCGGAGTGAGGGCTCACGCCGATTGGGTCGGCCGTGACAAAGGCTGTTCCGCGGGCCGGCGAGGCCCGCGTGCATCTCGAGGATAAAATGTCGAAGCGTCGAGGGTTTACGCTTATTGAGCTGCTGGTCGTCATTGCCATTATCGCCGTGCTCGTGGCCATCCTGCTGCCGGCTGTGCAGCAGGCGCGGGAAGCGGCCCGGGCCAGCCAGTGCCGTAACAATCTGAAGCAGCTTGGAATTTCGCTGCACAGTTACCACGAAACGCACGGCGTCCTGCCTGCGGCGCATCTGTGGCGGTGTACGACAGCGACCGCCCCCAAGCCGATCAACGGGACGGGACATCAGATGCTCCTTCCGTATCTCGACCAGGGGGCGCTCTACGACAAGCTGAACTTCAGCGAGTCGATGACGATGTGGAACAGCAACGGCGCGGGGGCCGTGAGCGCGACAGCATCCGATCCGACGACAACAGGGAACGGGGCGCTCGTCAAAACGCTTCTGCCCGCTTTCCTCTGCCCGTCCGATGGCGGCAGCCCTTTCCATCCGGATCTCGCCAACCACTACGGAATTTCGTCGACGAACACCGGAACCGGCGGAGCGAAGACCAGTTATGACTTCGTCACCAACGTCGCCAGCTTCCGCACGACATGTGAGACCTGGCCGTTGAGTGCCTCCAACACTCGAAGGATGTTCGGCGACAACAGCGCCTGCCGGATCACGGACATCAAGGACGGGTCGAGCAATACGGTCGCGATGTGCGAAACGACCTTCGATATTGGCGACGGGCGGAGCCCTGCCTGGGGCTACCGCGGCTGGTACATGACGGGGATCGACCTCGCCGCGTATCCGATCAACTACTTTGCCCACTACTCGACCGGGGCGAAGTACACTCAGGGGAAACTCGCCCAGGCGGGTTACTCGGGAAGTCTTCACCAGGGAGGGGTTAATCTCCTCTTAGGGGACGGGGCGGTTCGCTTCCTCAGTGAGAACATCGACACGACGACGCGGCAGCGGATGTCGTACATCGCGGACGGGCTGATCATCGGAGAGTTCTAAACCTATTGAACCTCTCCCTTCTCCGTGAGACGGCCTTTCCAGGCCGGCCAGGTTTCACGCTCGGAGACCTACCGAGTCGTATGGAGCGCTCGGGCAACGCCAAACGGCCTGAGCGGCACCTGAAAGGCCGTTCCACGGAGCTCCGGTCGCAGGTGGCAGCAGGATCTTCAGCGAGCGTCATTCCCGGTTGAATGCTGTCACCCCTCCGCGGAAGGCCGCAGAGTGGGGTTTTGGGCGACATGTGTGCGGAGTTGTCGCGCGACTCCGCCTTTTAAACTGCGGGCACGGGCTTTGCCTTATTTCTTCTCGGCTCGAAACAGTATGATCGGAGGCGAATTCTGCCGCCCGTTTCAGCAAGTCAGCCAAAATTCCGCTCAGATCCTGGGCGGAGGCGTCTGTCGCCTGGTTTCGACATGTGCGGTTCCAAATCCCAGCTTCCTCTCTTACCGGCATCTCAGCGCCGACTCGTGTCGGTGTTCGTCTCATTTCCCTTGAGCGTCTCCCGCCGGGGGATTCGCTGATTTTCTTTGAAAGTGTGATATGACCAAGCGCCGAGGATTCACCCTGATCGAGTTGCTTGTCGTGATCGCCATCATCGCCGTGCTCGTGGCGATCCTGCTTCCGGCGGTCCAGCAGGCGCGCGAGGCGGCCCGGGCCAGCCAGTGTCGCAACAACCTGAAGCAGCTCGGCGTCGCGCTGCACAGCTACCACGAAACCCATTCCGTTCTGCCGCCCGGGCACATCGGGCGCTTCACGACGAAGCACTACAACATTTCCGGCCTCTCTCTCCTTCTCCCCTATATCGAGCAGACGAGCCTCTATAACAAACTCAATTTCAGCGAGTCGATGCAGACCTGGAACGTCCAGGCGAACGCTTACAGCACGACGGCGTCGGATCCGATGATGAACGGAAACGGCGCGCTGGTGAAGACGCTCATTTCGACCTTCATCTGCCCGTCTGACAGCGGCAACCCGTTCATCGCGGCAAGCGGGAACCACTATGGAATCTCGGCGTCAAACACGGGAAGCAGCGGAGCGAAGACCTGCTACGACTTCGTGACCTACGGCGCGGCCTACATTCAGGCCATCGAAAACTGGCAGGGACAGAACCTCGTGATTCGCAGGATGTTCGGCGACCACAGCACATGCCGGATCGGAGACATCAAGGACGGCTCCAGCAACACCGTCGCGATGGCCGAGACGACCCTCGACGTCGCCAACGGCGGAACGAACGCCTGGGGATACCGCGGATGGGTGATGGTCGGCCTCGACCTGGCGTCCTACTCGATCAACAACTGGTTCTACACGAACGCTTCGGGGACGACCAAGTATCCCCAGGGGAAACTGGGAAGCTGGGCCTACACGGGCAGCCTTCACACCGGCGGGATCAATGTCCTGATGGGTGACGGGGCGGTTCGCTTCCTGAATGAGAACGTCGACACGACGATTCGCCAGCGGGTCTCCTACATTGCGGACGGCCAGCTCCTCGGCGATTTCTAACAAGACCCCGAAAACTGATCGACGACCTCGCGGGCGGGAATGCGGCCCGTTCCGCGAGGTCTGGCGTCGGACCGGCCTCCGCTGAATTGGTCGAGCAGCTTGCTCGATTCTCAATTGGGCTCCATTTTGACTCATTGCACATCTTGTTGTGATCTGAGGATTCTCATGTGCTCGTTATTCACCACTTCCCGACTCTCCATCTTCGCGATGCTGGTCGCTACCTTGACCGGGTGCGGAGGTGCGGCTGTTGAATCAAACCCGCTTCCCGCCACGGTCCCGGTGACCGGTGTCCTCCGGTTGGACGGCAAGCCTCTCTCGCTGGCGACAGTTCTGTTCGTCCCCTCGGGGGCGACGAAGGGAGTCGAGTGTGTTGGCTTCACCGACGATGAAGGCAAGTTCTCGCTCGAGCAGATCCGCGGCGGGAAGGGAGCCCCTCCGGGTGAGTACCGCGTCGCCGTCAGCCGGTACCTCAAGAACGGCGAGCCCGTGAAGCTCGGACCGGACGAGTTCCCGGCCAATGTCGGCGCCGTGGAGTCGATGCCGCTGAAGTACAGCAGTCCGACCGAGTCGATCCTCGTCGTTACGGTCCCTCCGTCCGGCGGAGAGATCCCCGTCGAACTGAAGAGCCGGTAAGACCCGCGAGCCACTGCCAAAACTTCACCGACCTCCAGGCTCCCTGGAGGTCGGTTCCTGCCCGATCCCCATTTTCTCGCCCGGGGAGAGCCGTCATCCGGACGGCTTGAGAAGACTCCCAGCGGAGGCTGCGGCCCTCACTTCACCGGCAGCGGCTTCATGCTTGCAGGCTGAGAAGCGTGGGGAATGAGAACGCCCGAGCCCGGGTCGCGGTCGACGCGGATCGGGTGGGGAAACGTCGGCGTCGTCACGCTCTTCACGGCCCGGATGATGTCGATCTTGTCCCGATAGGCCCCGCCCCACATTTCGGCGATCTCCTTCGACCCGAGAGACATCTCTTCGAGCAGGAAGACCGCATCGGCCGTGTGCTGAAGCGCCTCCCCGCCGACCGGGCTGCCGGTGTCGCGGATCTGGCCGATACAGAGGCAGGTGACCCCCTGCTCGTGGTTATAGGTCTTCAGGGCGGAGAGGTTGTCCGCCGTCCGGTTGCGCGTCGGGTCGAGCATGTTGAGCGAGTCGACCACGACGAAGCTGATCTCCGCCTGCTCGACGAGATACCGGTACTTCGTCACGAAGTCGTCCCACGAGTGCCCCTTGTGATACTGGCTCTCGAGGACGTAGACGTTCTCCAGGACCTCCTTCCGGAAAGACTTCTCGTCGAGCCCCGTGGCCGACATGCCGATCTTGACCATCCGCGAGCAGAGGTCGTCCCGGCCGTTCCCCTCCTGGTCGTGGAATCCCTCTTCGGCGATAACGAACGCCACTTTCTCCCCCCGCTGGGCGACCCGGGCCAGCCCCGCCAGGGAGGTTCGCGTCTTTCCTTTTCCCGGCGGGCCCGCGAAGGCGATCGTGCATCCCTTCGGCACCCCGCCGAGCGCATGTTGCCGGTCGGGGGTGAGGCACAGGAGGTCGAGGACCGAGCCGAGCTCGACCCCTTCCTGCTCCTTGATGAGCCGCTCGAACATCGCCGGGCGGATGATGTCGGCGTCGAGTCCCTTGTCGCCGTCGTCAATCGGCTGCCCGGCAAAGGGGACGGCGGAGGGGTCCATCATCGACGGAGCCATGCCGCTGCCCATCATCATCTGCATCATCTGCATCATGGCGAGCATCGGGTTCCCCTGCCCGGCGCCCGGCATCATGGGGTTCCCCATGCCGGAAGGCATCGCGGGTGGGGCGGCAGCGGGAGCGGCTGAAACCGGATCGGAAGCGCCGGCAGGTTTCTTCTTGGCCATGGTGATGCTCAGAGCGGGAGAAGAGACAGAAGAGAGATCGCTGACGGAAAAAGATTACGCCCTTTTCGGAAGCGAAGCGAGCATGCCGGATACCCATGCGGGACGCCGGGATTTCATGCCGATCTGTCGGTACCATCTGGTCCGTGGCGCTTCGAACGCGGAGTCGCAGGAGGACCAGGATGGCAGAGCAGGAAGACGAGCAACTGGCCCGGCTGACGGAAGCTCTGTTCGCGGGCCGGAAGATCGAGGCCATCAAGATCTATCGCGAGCGAACCGGTTGCGGCCTCAAGGAAGCAAAGGGCGAAGTCGAGGCCCTGGAGGCGGACCTCCGCAGTCGGCATCCGGAGAAGTTTTCTGCTCAGCCGAAAGCGGGTGGTGGCTGTGCGGGGGCGGTGCTGGCAACGATAGTCGCGGTGGCAATGGTCATTGCGGCCTGCACCGCGGCTGCGGCGGGCCTGGAGTTTCGGTGAAGGTGGGGCATAAGAGCCAGCGCCCTTCTCAGTCCCGCCACGGACGGCAGGGAATTGCCAACGTGTCAACGGGGGATGACCGAATTCAGAACGGTCGAGTCCCGCCAGGGACGAAAGAAGGACCTTGCCGTAAGCGAGTGGGCACAGCACTCGTGTTCAACCGAATTCTTTCGTCCCTGGCGGGACTCTGTCGCGATCGATTCAGGACCGCCCTTATGGTCAATGGAGTGGGGCGACGCCCCACCTATGAGATGACCCATCGCGGTGGACGGACGCCACTCAACGAATCGTTGGCCCGCGAGTCGTCCTCCCGATGAGCCTCCTTGACCGGCTCCGCTTTCGGGGGTGTCGGGTTCGGCTGAGGAGGGACTTCCGGACCCGGGCAGCCACTAAGTGTGATCGCTGCGAGCGAAAGGAAGATTGCCCGGCGGGCAAGCCGATCCGTGTGGCGAAGGCGATCGGTTTCTCGCTTCGAAGTCATCTCGGATTGCTCCTTACGAAGCAGCATCCCCGGCTCGATCCTTCGTCGGGACGAGTGCCGCTTCGAACACGGTTCGGAACTCGGAAGGAATCTCGATCGAGATCAGGGTCCCGTCGGCATGGCACAGGCAGCAGGCGATCTTCATCTTGCCGGTCGCCAGACGGCGTTCGCTCGTCCGGATCTCGTGGTTGAAGGAGACCGACTTGAAGCCGACCCGCTCGACCGACACATGAATCTCAATCTTGTCGCCATGCTTCGCCGGCGCTTCGTATCGGCACGAGCACGAGACCCTTGGCCACCCGATGTAGGGGCCGTCCGCCTGCCGCTCCATGATCTTCAGGCCGTGTGCGCGGAAGAACTCGTGTTCCGCCTCCTCCATCCACCGGTAGAAGTTTGCGAAGTGGACAATCCCCGCCATGTCGGTCTGGGCGAACTCGACCTGGCGATAGGCCACGAAAGGGGACGGGGCGCCGCTCGGGTTGGAGGTCACGGGGAACTGGGCAGGAGTCGAAGCCATTTCGCTATTCGTTTCTCGGGGGCCTGGTCGCTGAGTGGAAAACCGGCCTTTGCCACAGAGGTCTTAGCGCGGCGTAGCCGCAACCGATTGTGGCAAAAGAGCGTCGGCAGCGCGGGTAGAGTGAAGGGTGTAGACGACCTTTTTCTCAGCCGCGGAGCCGACGCCGTGCGACAGT
>JAEYWB010000024.1 GCA_023429275.1 Planctomycetota bacterium | reverse complement strand
GTTCAGGATCGCCATCAGGCGCTCCGAATGTTGTCGCCTCTGCTCCGCGAAGGCCGGATCGTCGGCGAGATTCCTCACCTGGTCGGGATCGGTCCGGCAATCGAAGAACTCCTCCGCGGGACGCCTGGCGAACGCCTGGTCATAGAACGGCTTCCACTGCGGATCGCGGCGGTGGTGAATGAGCCAGGCCTTTGTCGGACTCGCATCCATATCGGCGAAGGCCGCGCGGGTCTCCTCCTCGAGTACCGCAATCGCCGGCTCGGCGTCGTCCGTCACGGCGGCGGGGTCTCCCATCGGCCATCGATCGGGGGCGAAGTTGCGGATGTAGAGAAAGTCCTTCGTCCGGAGGGCCCGCTGCGGATACGGGACGTTCCCCGGTCGGGCCGTGTCGACATGCCGCTCGCGACCCGTGACCACCCATGTCCGCTGCGGATCGACCTGCCCTGACTTCTCAGACTCGAGGATCGCCTTGAGACTGCGGCCGCTCATCCCGGCAGGAACGGTCGCTCCGCCGATTTCGAGGAACGTCGGAGCGAGATCCATCAGGTTGACGAAGTCGTCGATCACCCGGCCCCCCCTGGTTCCCGGCCAGCGCACCAGTAGAGGGACGCCGACCCCGAAGTCGTACAGGTTGCACTTCCCGCGTGAGAACCCCGGCGCGCCGTGGTCCCCGCTGACGACGATCACCGTCCTGTCGAGCTCTCCCGCCTTTTCCAGCATCTCGACAAGCAGGCCGACATAAGCGTCAAAGGCCTGAGCCTCCCCGAGGTAGTCCGCGAAGTCCTCGCGAACCTCGGGGACGTCGGGAAGGAACTTCGGAAGTTTTCCCTGCAGGGCGTCCGGCTCGATCCCCCACAGGGCCTTACCCGATCCCTTGACCCAGGTGCGGTGAACGGTGGTCGGGCCGCACCAGTACAGCCAGGGATCGCCGGACTTCCGGGCGGCCAGAAAATTGCGGAAGTTGCCTCGAACCTGATCGAAGATCCGGGAGCGGGCTGCCTCCGGCGATGTCCCTTCCGCCACCATCCTGGTGACATTCTCCGAGAAATTGTTCGGCAGGTTGCCACGTTCAAAGGCGTACTTGCCGGCCCCGAAGGGGGCGTCGTTCGGAGTCCCTGGCGACCAGACCTTCCAGGTCTCGCCGATGTGGTAGCCCGAGTCCTTGAGGAGCAGAGGAAAGGTCGGAATCGCGGCGTCCCACTGCGCGCCCAGGAGGATCGCCCCCCGTCCGCAGTTGAAGAAGTACCGGCCGCTCAGGAGCGAGCTGCGGCAGGGAGTGCAGGAGGGAGCGTTGACGAAAGCGTTCCGGAAGATCGCCCCCTCGCGCGCGATCCGGTCGATGTTCGGCGTCCGGATCACCTGGTTCGGCGAAGGACGCGTTTCGAGCGGAGCGTACGCGCTCGCGTACCGTCCCCAGTCATCGGCGAAGCAGAACAGGATGTTCAGCCGCTCCGCCGCCTGGGTCGGCGATGCGAGACCGGCCACGAAGAACAGCGGGAGCAGAGTCAGGATGCGGAGAGTCATTCGTGTCCCCGAAGACGATGTCGCGGCGTACCGACGCGAGGTATCTCGCCGGAACATGACGCCTCGGCACGGGTTTGGGAAGTGCCGCACGGGTCGCCAGCCGGCTCGACAGCCGGCACGCGAGGGCGTGCGCTCATGCCCCGCAATCGGCTTCCACTCCCCTGGCACGACACACCCGGAACCGGACTCTATCGGGTGCGGGCCGACGGGCTCGAGCGACCACCAGGTCGCACCACCGGCCGATTCCTTCGGTCGTCGGGACGCGGCCCCGGCGATGCGATATGCTCCAGAGGCCGCGGCAGAGCTCCTCCGCTGGCTTCCCGTTGTGCCGATCCATCGAATCGAAAAGGCTTCGTGGTGCTCCTCATCACCGATCTGACCAAGGAATTCGCGGCTGCGGGAGGGCCGCTGCCGATCCTGAAGGGAGTCAACCTGCAGCTCAATGCTGGGGAGGCGTTGGCGATCACGGGGCCGTCCGGCTCAGGGAAGAGCACCCTCCTTTACATCATCGGGCTTCTCGATACCCCGACCTCGGGATCGGTGAAGTTCGATGACGACGAGCCGCTGACCTTCTCCAGGCCCGAACAGGCGCGGTACCGCAACCGGCATATCGGTTTCGTCTTCCAGGATCATCACCTGCTGCCACAGTGCACAGTCCTCGAGAACGTCCTCCTCCCCGCCCTCGGCGGGCCGGAGGGGGCCGGCCCCAGGGAAGAGGAGCGGGCGAGATCGCTTCTGACGCGGGTCGGCCTGGGGGCCCGCCTGACGCACCGTCCGGCGGAGCTTTCCGGCGGAGAGCGGCAGCGGGTCGCCGTCTGCCGGGCGCTTCTCAACCGCCCGCAGGTCCTCCTGGCGGATGAGCCGACCGGAAGTCTCGACCAGGCAACCGCCTCGGCCGTCGGGACCCTGCTCCTGGAGGTCGCCCGGGAGGAGCAGGCGATCCTCGTCTGCGTGACGCACAGCCAGGAACTCGCCGGGCGTTTCCCGGAGCGCCGCGTCCTGCGGGATGGGAAGCTGGAGAAGCCGTGAGCGAGAGGAGCCCGTGCCGGCCCCGTTGTGCGTTTGTGCACTCTTGTCTCGTTCCCGGCGGCACGGCAGGTGACTTTTCCCCCAGCACGGGAGATAATCAGGTGGGGTGGCGTGCATTTTTTTAGCCCCGGCAGTTTTTGGTGATTTTAGGGAT
>JAEYWB010000222.1 GCA_023429275.1 Planctomycetota bacterium | reverse complement strand
TTTACCTGACCTCCAATTACTGAGAGCCCGAACACCGACCCCACGGCGGGTGACCTCGGATTACTGATATCTGGCCCGTAAGGTGTGAAGTAACCGCGGCCGAACGGACCGGAACAGGTCCGTGAGTCTCCCCAGTCCGACCGGACGTTTCCGCGATTGAACGGATCTTCGCCGTCACCGTTTGAATCGAGTCCGAGTCCGCTGGGGAAGGCGCCATACGCCGACGCCGTATTGCAACCCGCAAGGGCTGTATCCATGTCCTGGGCACCAATGCTGGGGGCATAGCTGGTCTGAGCCATGGCATTGGTCGGCGACATCATCGAAGCGTCGGGGTCGCTCGGGCAGAGGAACCCCGGAATTACGTGCCGTCCGACAAACTTGCCGGCCGCTCCGACCGGTTGAACCGTGATGTTCCGGTGATTGCTGAAGTTGATCGAGTTGTACAAGCCGGCCTGGTCGAGATAAGGCAACAGCCCCGTCAACATCGTCTGGTTATTGCCCCCGTTGGCGGCATCGAAATGGTTAATCGGGAACTGCCCGGCGACTTCATGATAGCTGTGAAGCGCGATCCCGAGTTGCTTCAGGTTGTTGCGGCATTGCGAGGCGCGGGCCGCCTCACGAGCCTGCTGGACAGCGGGAAGCAGGATCGCGACCAGAACGGCGATGATGGCGATCACGACGAGAAGTTCGATCAGCGTGAAAGCCCGGCGAGAGGGGGCTGAAAAGAGCATGGCATCTCCGAGTCGGAAGGCAGGACGAGGCCGGAGGGGGCAATCGACCAAAATAAGAAATGGACTTATCAATCTACGCTGATTAACCGGGGAGTCAACGGGAAGAATTCTTTTAGCGCTAAGGCCAAGCGGTGGAGTGATATAGCACTCGGCACCCTGCCAGGCTGCGTTGTTAATTCGCGCGCCGCCGGCGAAGGATGAACCACCTGGAAGACCCAGGGAGGTTTTATTTCTGAACCGGCGGCTTATCGCGATACTGCTGATGGCACGCCTTGCAGTTGTTACTCACGGCGGCCAGCACCTTCGAGGCCGCGTTCACATCGATGGCGCTCTTCAGCCCCTCTTCGAGGGACTGACTTAACGTTTCGGCCTCCTGCGCCAGGTTGATGAACCCGTCGGGCCGGTCTTTGAGCTCGGGCATTCGCAACAGTTCGGTGAACTGCTCGCGCAGCAGGAGCCCCTCGTGATCCGGAACGAGAGCCGGCTGATCGGCGGGAGTCTTCCAGCCCGCCTTCTCGATCACCTTCAGTCGGTCGTGGATGTGTTCGATCTCGATCATCGCCTCGGCCATGGCGGGAAGCTTCGCCACCGCCGGAAAGTCGGATGGCACCTGATCGAGGACCTCCTTGCCGATGGGGGCAGTCGAGGCGACCGATTGAAACAGGCCGCGATAGTTCTCGCCGGTGCCTGCGATCCGGAGAACCTCCGTCGCCTGCCTGTGATCAATCAATCCCGCCCCAAGACATGCGACGGCGGCCGCCGCGGGACTCCGGTGCTTTCCGTGATGGCAATGGATGTAGACCGGGCCGGGAAGGTCGCTGACGGCCTTGGCGAGTTGCCTGGCTCGCTCCACCGGCACTCCGTCGTATCCGTGAGGCAGATGGACGTAGCGCAGGCCGTACTTCCCGGCGGTCGCGACATCGGGCTTTGCACCGTCAACGCTGATGACGGTCCTGATCCCGAGTTCCTTCAATTCGGCGAAGGCCGCGTCTCCCTCCGGCAGTCCCCCCGAAATCACACCGTCCGTGACGCGAACCGGATTGGGCAGGTGCTTTGCTGCCAGCGTCCCGATCCTGGTGGCAGGCGTCTTTGGCACGGGAGCCGAGGCCGAGGGGACCGGCGACTGCTCGCAGCCAAAGACGAGGGGGAAAAGAAGGATGGCTGAGAGGAGTTTCATAATGCGGCTGCCGTGATACGACCTCGGCGGAAGCGAACTCGTTGCGACAGCGTCGGCCACGAGCAGAAGTCACGCTGTTGAGGATACGACCCGGGTCGAAGCGGAGAAAGGGAGCCCGTGACCAGTTGCAGGACGTCACCAGGTCAATCGGTCCCGTTGTCCGTCCCGTGCAACCTGCTCGAGGAGCCGGTGCGCGAGGCGCAGTCCGGCGAGCTTCTCCTCAGGTCCGGTTCGCGAGGAGATGCCGCCGCAGCAGGTCAAGGGCCGACTTCACCACGCGGGCCTGCTGGATCTGCGGATTGCCGCTGATCAGGACACGCTCCGTCACCAGCGTTCCTCCCGCGTCGAGGCTGACGTAGGCCACTTCGACGTCCGAGTGCATCGTCTGCGGAATCGCATACGGAGAGACGGAGAGCACGTAGTGACAGCCTGTCGACGCTCGGAGCCAGCGGGCCAGCCCTTCCGTATTTGCCGATGCGAGGCCGTTGTGGGCCGCCTCGTGCTCGAACCACTGTTTACGGGGAAGAATCGTCCCGTGGCGGAAGTGTTCGCCGTCATCCACAGCCGCAAGCCGGGCCGTGAGCGCCCCTTCGGTCCCTGATTCCACCACGGCGAGCGTCTGGTTCCGCTCCTTCAGCAGGTTGATCACCGCATGCTGCAGCTCTTCGTCTTCGACACCGAAGACGTGCTCGCCGAGCCGTTCCCGAATGATGCGGCTGGTCTCGGCGATCTTCGCATCGCACTCCGATTCGGTGGCGCCGCGGGCGTTGATCCGGAGCGTGATGGTTGCCTGGTGCGCCGTGATGCCAACCTCGGGATCGCGTCCTCGCGCGGTGACGTCGCCCAGAACTTCGTCGACCTGCGCCTCGCCGAGACCGTAACTGTTGATGCGGGCCCGCTTGATGAGGATGCCGGTGTCAGGGAGCCGGGGGCGCACCTGGTCATGAAACATCCGCCGCATTTCCGACGGAACACCCGGCACTGCGGCAATGACGCATGAGGCGCGATCCTTTCGAGGGATCGCCATCCAGATTCCCGGGGCGGTTCCGACCGGGTTGGGGAGCACCGTTGCCCCGACCGGAAACATGGCCTGGGTGCGGTTGCGCTCCGGCATCTCCCGCCCGCGGTTGCGGAAATAGGTTTCAATCGCGGAGAGGCTGACAGCGTCGAGCTCCAGCTTCGTTCCCGCGACCTCCGCAAGGACCTCGCGCGTCAGGTCATCCAGCGTCGGCCCGAGTCCTCCGGTGATGATCACCACATCCGCGCGGTCGATCGCAGTCCGGACGACCTGAATGTTTGCCGCGCGGTCATCTCCGACGGTCGTGTGGAACAGGGTCGGGATGCCGACATCCGACAGCGCCAGGCTGAGCCACTGGCTGTTCGTGTCGAGTTTTTCCCCCGACGTCAGCTCCGTTCCGATGGCGATCGTCTCGGCGTGCAGTAGCATCGTGTCCCTGTTTCTCGTTTGACCGGGTTCCTCGTTTGACCGGTCCTGCACGACAGCGTATCCGACGCCGGGG
>JAEYWB010000217.1 GCA_023429275.1 Planctomycetota bacterium | reverse complement strand
GTCTCGACGCTGCCGGGCCGGCCGAGGTAGTCGTCGATGGCCGCCTGGTTCGCGAGTCCCGTCGCGAGCATGTCGTCCTTCCGGAAGTGGCCGTGGCCGATTCTCTCGAGCTGGCTGAACGTCTCCGAGGCGCCAACGAGATCGCCATGCTCCTGCTGCGTTCGCGCGACGTAGTACCAGTACGGCGGGTAGCACTCCATGAAGGGCTCCATCCGCTTGAGAACCCGCAGCCGGGTCTCGGCATTCTTTTCCTGGAGTGCCGCATCGAGGGCGTCGAGATCGTCGCCGCGAACGAGCCAGCGGTCCGGGATCTTCTTCTTCTGCGCGAGCTGCCAGAAGGTGTGCATGAACTGCGCCGACTTCTGCACGACCGACGCCATCCGGGCCTTCTCGATCTTCATGAGGTCCGTCTCATGCTGGGTCGTCGTCGTGCGGTAGTCCCACCAGCTGCTCGCGCCGGTCCGGACCGCGCTCCCGACCTGGGCGGTGGCGATGTCGGCTCCGAGCGCGACCATGTCCCACGTCACCTTCCGGGCGACGGTCGATCGGTAAAGCTGCTTCGAGAGAGCCCGCTCCTGGTCCGCAACGCCGACCTGCCCGATCTCGTCGAGGACCGAGCTGTAGAGCTGGATCACTTCCTGGTCGACGACCCCGTCGAGGTTGAGGTTGTTGAGGATCTTTTCCTGTTCCTGCGCGAGCGTCACCTTGTTCGGATGCTGGCGGATGCGATGGAACGCCGCGCGGCAGTAATTGAGGGCTGCCGCCGTCGCGCGGGGGCCATCCACGATCGGCCCGGTCGGCAGGATGGTCGCCGAATGGGGAAGCGCAGCGGCAACCGGGGGAGCGGGGGACTCGGAGGGAGCCTGTGCGGTCCGGGGGGCGGCCGGAGCCTTGCCGTCGAAGATCGGCTCGATCGACAGCTTGACCTGCGGATCCGGAGTGACGGCAACTTCCTGGCCAAAGGAGATGGCGCGACCGGCCGTCAGCAGCAGCGCGAGCGCTGCCGCCGCGAGGCGGATTCGCGAGTAACCCCCGTGTGCCTGGAACTTCATGACGGTCTCCTGTGAGCGGCCGCGTGCGCGGACGCTCGACCCGGCCCAGGGCACATTCGCCGAGGGCGATCAACTTTACGCCGGGATGCCGCGGCGGGCGTTCAGCCCGCGAAGAACAGCGTCAATCGCCGGCTCGCCGTCATGGGTCGTACCTGTCAGGGAAACCTTAGGGAGGGCCGATCGACCGATCGGACCCGCATACCCCCTCCAGCCCTCCTGTTTTCACAGACTCGTCAGTGAGCGAAGGACAGGTCTGCAAGTCGGGTGCCACCGGGCCGGCGCGGAGAGTCCGAGGCGGTGCCGGGCACGGGACGACTCCGCGCGGAGTGACACAGGACCACGGAAAACGCGAGGGATCGGCGGTCATCGGCAGGATTTGCCGGTCATCACACTCTGTCGCCGGATGGGGCCAGTCCGCGACCGCGGCTTGTAAGAATCTCTCTTCGCCCGACAATGACAGTGTGGCCACTCCCCCTCCGATCACCGATCCCGACCTGCTGGCGTTTCTCGACGAGCTGCTCCCCGGGGAGCGTGCGGCCGAGATCGAACGCCTGCTGCGGGAATCTCCCGCTCTCCAGCAGCGTGCGGCGATTCTGCTGCGCCGCCGCGACCAGGGGGGACACACGCTCGGGGAGATCTGGCGGAGACACCGGCTGAGCTGTCCGACTCGCGGCCAGATGAGCGATTACCTCAGCGGCGTGGCCGAGCCGGGATTCGCCCGATATCTCGAGTTCCACATTCACGAAGTGGGCTGTGCCCCCTGTACGGCGAACCTGGAAGACCTCCGCCGCGGCCAGGCCGACCCCGCGGAGCAGCGGCAGCGCGAGCGAAAGTTCTACGATTCGTCGGCGGGAAAGCTGCGAAAACCTTCGTAGTGCCGCTTCGCGGGCCCGACCAGCGGCCCGGACGAGCGACTCGGCCATCGGCGGTCGCCCCCCCCTTCGAACCGGACGCGAGGGCGTGCCGGCTGAGCTGAGGAATCCGACGCACACTCGGTGAGAATCTCCATCCCCGGAAGTGAGACCCCGGCCCGTGCGTGGAGGGCCGGGACGGCTGGATCGCTAAAGTGATGGTGTCGGCGTTCGGCCGACGGATGCACTCCTTCCCGGACGGCCCGACGTGAAACGGATCTTTCTGACCCTCGCCACGATCAGCAATCTCGCCCTCGCGACGGCGTTCGGGCTCGGCTGGGTCATCGGCGATCCGGCCGCTCCTGACCGGGCGGTCCGCCAGGCGGTCAGTCTGCATCTGCTCGTCGCGCTCGGCGCCGCGCTCCTGTGCCTGCTCGTTCACGCCATCGCCCTGACTTACTTCATGGGAACAGGTCGCTGGATCGAGGAGACGTGCGAGGCCTACCGCCTTGGCGACGCGGCACGCCAGCAGAACATCCGCCTGAAGTACCGGGTCATGCCCGGAATGGTGCTCTGCATTCTGCTGCTGATCGCGACCGGGGCACTCGGGGCGATGTCCGACCCGGGGGCGCGTCGCGGCAAGGCTCTGCCGAGCGTGATCCACTTCTCGGCCGCCTGCCTGACGCTGGGGGCCAACCTGTTCGTCAGCTTTCTGCAACTCTCGACGATCTCCCGCAATGGGATTCTCGTCGACGCCATCGTGCAGGAGGTCCGCGAGATCCGACGCTCGCGCGGGATGGAGACTTGAGGGTAGCTGGACGTCGCCCGAGTGGACGGTGCTTCGTCTACTGCTGTCCGGCTTCCGTCGAGAGCCGGATCTGGGTGATCACTTCATGCGCCTGGTAGAAGAGGGGGGAAAACTCATGCCCTCCCTCGCCGAGCTCGTTCTCGTCCGCCTCGGCGGTCACGACGCCGTTGAACGTCAACAGATCGAAGCGGACCTGTCCCTCATCTGGGCAAGGAAGTGAGCGTGTGCGAGTCATCTCGTCGGCGGCAGACTGCGCCAGGCC
>JAEYWB010000179.1 GCA_023429275.1 Planctomycetota bacterium | reverse complement strand
TCTACCTGTTCGGAGCGCTCGTCACGGTCAGCATCTACCTCCCCCTGGTCTGCTGGGTTGGCGTGCTGAGCGGGCTTCGGAGCAGGACACAGACTCGGGCCCTGTTTTCCGTCCTTTCGGTGCTGGTGTTGGTCGGCTATGTCGCTCCCTCGGCGCTGCTCCTGCTCATCGACGGTTACCTGCAGACGTTCCCTTTCCGGGACATCCTGCCTGTGGCTCTTGGGGCCCAGTTGATCGCTCCGACGGCCTTTCCGCTTCTGCTGGAGACCGAGCCTCGCGCGGTGACGTTCGCGGGTGACTGGCGGCCGACCGACGAGTTCTCCCTGCTGCTCCTGGGCATTGCCAATGCGATCGGCTGGGGGCTGCTCCTCCGGGGAATCCGCCGGCACTGCCTGAGGCACTGCTCCCGGATGATGGGACGGCCGGAGTCGCCGCTCCCGTTCGCTCCGCCGCTCCAGCGGCCCGACCGGAAGGAGCTTTACGACATTCCGACCGGTGTTGACGCCCGCTATTCCCCGGCGGTCACGGCACCGGCTCTCGGGGAGTCTTGAATCGCTCGCGAGTCTCCGCAGGCTCCGTTCCATCAGCCGCTCGTTGGGGCTCTCGGGGAATTGTCCGCCGGAAGAGGGACGTGACCGCACCGCCGGCCAGTCCTCTGTCGCCCGGAATGCTCTATCATTCCGATCCCTCCGGCCGTAGGAAGATGAAACCTTCCGAAGGCGCGAAGGGTCTCCGTGAGGAGGCCAGCTTTCCAACCTCCTGGAATGCCCCGATCCGCAGGACTCGTTCTGACTATGATCGCCCGACAGAGCTGCCGCCCCCTGGTTCTTGCCCTTCTCCTCCTCCTTGGTCTTCCCGCCGCCAGCCGGGGTGCCGGGAGACCCGATCGGGAGGATTGGCAGGTCATTTTCCTGGGAGGCCAGCGGATCGGTTACTCGAAGTCGCTTTCCCGCAGCCTCGAGCGCGACGGCCGGGAGATCGTGATCTCCGACAGCCTCGTGGCGATGACGATCAAGCGGTTCGGGATTTCGCTCAAGATGACGGTCCGGCAGACGTCCGAGGAGGACGCCGCAACGGGGAAGCTGCTGAAGGCAACGCTCCTGACGGACAATCCGCCGGCCAGTCGGACCGAGATGTCCGGCGTCGCCGAGGGAAACGACTTCGTGATGCAGATGAAGACGGCGGGACGGGTCACCGAGTCGCGGATCACGCTTCGCGATGACGTGAAATCTCCCGCATGGCAGGAACGCTATCTCGAGGAACATCCCCTCAAGCCGGGCGAGTCGGCGACGTTCAAGATGTTCTCGCCGGAGTCGGCGAAGATCGGCGTGGTGACGCTCAATCAACTCGAGCCCGAAGAGACGACGCTGCTTGACGGATCGAAGAAGAAGCTCGCCAAGACCGTGATGTTGAACTCGATCACCCCGGGGGTCGAGGCAACGGTCTACTCCGACGACGACGGGCGTGTCCAGAAGATGGAGACGAACCTCCTCGGAATGGCGATGTATGCCGTCAGCCGGGAAGAAGCCCTCAAGGCGATCCCCGAGACCGAGCTCGATATCGGGATCGACGGCTTGCTCAAGGTCGAAGTGGCCGATCCGCATCATGCGAAGTCGGTCACCTACCGGATCACGACAACTTCGGCCGACCCGTCGACGTTGTTTGTGGACGGGGGAGGTCAGTCGGTCCGCAAGCTCAGTGACTCTCGGGCCGAGGTGACCGTCGCCCGCGAAACACTCCCGGCCGCTCCGGCCCCGGCCGAGTCCTGCCTCAAGCCGTCGGCGTTCCTCGACTCCGCAGACGAGCGGGTCCAGGCTCTTGCGGCCGAAGTCGAGACCGAAGGAAAATCACCGACCGAGATCGCCACCGCGCTCGTTCACTTCGTCCACGAGCGCGTCAAGGAAAAGACGTTCTCGGTCGCGATGGGGAGCGCGTCGGAAGTGGCTCGTGAGCTGAAGGGGGACTGTACCGAGCACGCCGTCCTCCTGGCGGCCCTCCTGAGGGTCAAGAAGATCCCGTCCCGTGTGGCGATCGGGCTCGTCTATGTCGACCCACCGAAGGCGTTTGGCGGTCACATGTGGACCGAGGCCTATCTGGAGGGGAAGTGGGTGCCGATCGACGCGGCGTTCAACCTCGCCGAGGTCCGCTCCGGTCACCTCAAGATGGCGGACTCCGACCTCGCGGACGCGGCTCCCGCGCCCGTCACGGAGTTCATCCGGATGATCCATCTCTGGTCAGGGGCCAAGGTGGAAGTCGTCACCCCCTCCATGTGACTGTCGCGTTGTCTGCTTCTGTAAAAGTGTGGCATGTTCGAACTGGATGATCTGATCGCCGCCGTCGCCTCTCCACCGGGGGCGGCGCCGCGCGGAATCCTCCGGGTTTCGGGGACCGGGCTGCTGGCGCTCGTCGAGCGGGAGTTTTCGCTTCGCGGAGCAGGAGCCCGCTTCGACCATCGCCGGGCGCGCCGATACGTGGCCGAGCTCAGGCTCGAAGGAGCGCTCGCGCCGCTGAGAGTCGATCTCCACCTCTGGCCGGACCGTCGCAGCTACACCGGGCAGCCGATGGCGGAGATCCATCTGCCGGGCTCGGCGCCTTTGATCGAGGCGGTTCTCGAGCATCTCCTCGGTCGCGGCTGCCGGCTCGCCCGTCCGGGAGAGTTCACGCTTCGCTCATTCCTCGCGGGACGGATCGACTTGCCTCAGGCGGAGGCGGTCCTGGGAGTGATCGACGCCGCGGACCGTTCGCAGCTCGATCTTGCTCTCGAGCAACTCGCCGGCGGGATGTCACGAAGCCTCGGAGCCCTGCGGGAACAGCTCCTGTGCGACCTCGCGGACCTCGAGGCGGGGCTCGACTTTGTCGACGAAGACATCGAGTTCATCACCCGGGATGCCCTGGAGCAACGGCTCACCGCCGCCCGCAGGGCCGTCGAGACGTTGCTTCGGCAGTCGGAAGAGCGGCATCGCGAACGGAGCCGCCCGCAGGTCGTCCTGGCGGGGCTGCCGAATGCCGGTAAGAGCAGCCTGTTCAATACCCTCGCTGGCAGGCCGGAGGCGATCGTCTCCGACATCGCGGGGACAACGCGCGACGTGCTCCAGGCGACGGTGATGATCGACGGAACCGGGATCGACCTTCTCGACACGGCGGGTTGGGAGGAAACGGGGCCGGGGCCTGGCTCAGGGATCGACAGCCAGGCGATGCAGCAACGTCAGGACCGCCTCCAGGGAGCCGACCTGGTCCTCTGGTGTACCGCACCGGGGCTCTCAGCGGCGGAACAGGCTGCGGACGTAGCCCTTCGCGCCGAACTCGGCACGGCACCTTCTCTCGAGGTCCGAACGAAATGCGACGTTCCCGGTGAGCCGGCTGACACGTCTCCCGGCTCGACCGACGCAATGTTCTGCAGCGCCCGAACCGGATCAGGCGTGGGGAATCTTCGTCGGGCCATTCTCGTCGCTGTCCGGCGGTCTCACGGCCGTCGCGAAGGGCTCCTTCCGAGCACGGCTGTTCGCTGCCGGGAAGACCTGCGGCTCGCGGCGACCGCCCTCGAGCGGTCGTACGACGCACTGACTTCGAACGGCGGGGACGAAATCGTCGCCATGGAGCTTCGGTCGGCGCTTGAGCACATCGGTGAGGTGACCGGTTCCGTCTCGAATGAGGACGTCCTCGACCGGCTCTTCAGCCGATTCTGCATCGGGAAGTAGGCCCGCCGGACGAGACGGCTTTGTGCGTTGCGGCGAGGGGATTGACCCGCCGTCTGCGGGAGGGGCAAGAGGTATTCAGGAAGCCATTCGCGGATCTCCATTTCAGGAAGCAAGTCGATGCTAGCTGTTTTGGCACAGCTAGGATTTGAGGTTCGTTAGATTAGCCGGAACGCGCTAGCGTCCGGTTCAAACCGGGGGCTAGCGCCCGCCGGCTAATGGACGCAACCCCAAATCTTGGTGTGACAAAGCACTAGATCATCTTTTCACGTGAGGAAATGCCATTCAGGAAGCTATTCGGAAAGCTATTCAGGGAACCTCGCCTGAAGCGGCGGCAACCGACTTCCGCGTCGCGATCGAGACGACCCCTCGAAGCCGCTCGATGAGCGGAGCGGAGTCGACGAACGCGAGAGTGAGATCCACCCCCCAGAGCGATGCCGTGCCGATGTGGCTGTTGGGAATCTTGACCAGGTCTTTCCGGGTCGTCAGGAGAGCAGTGGCCGAGTGTGATTGCGCCCAGCGGGCCAGGTCTTCAACGTCCGCGGTGCTGTAGTGATGATGGTCCGGGAATGTCCGGTGCGGCGTTGTCTCGGCCGGAAGGCCGATCTCCGCGAGCGTCCGTCGAAAACCCTCGGGATTGCCGATCCCGCAGAACGCCGCGACCCGCTCGCGCGGAAGACTGTCGAGCGCGAGCCGCTCACCTTCGAAGTTGACGAGCCCGGTGGCTCGAAACGTCGATTCCACGATCGGAGCTGACGTCCACTTTGCCACCTCCCGCCGCAGGAGCCGCAAGCCTTCTGCCGAGGTCTGTTCGCAGCGAGTCAGAATGACGATGCTGGCCCGTGCGAGGGCTTTTTCAGGCTCGCGGAGGAGCCCTCGCGGCAGAAGGTGCCCGAATCCCCACGGCTGAAGCGCGTCGATCAGGACGACGTCGAGGTCCCGGTGGAGCTGGCGGTGCTGGAAGGCGTCGTCCAGGACGATCGTCCCGGCGGAGTGTTCGGCGATCGCGGTGGATGCCGCCTCGAAGCGGCTGGGGTTCTGCAGATGCGGGGTCCCCGGGCAGAGCTGGTCCATCAGCCGCTTCTCGTCGTTCCCCCCTTTATCGAGAGACCGGTAGCCCCGGCTGACGATCGCCGGTCGATGTCCCTCGGCGGCGAGAAAGTTGGTGATCCAGGCGACGAGAGGGGTCTTGCCCGTTCCACCGGTCGTCAGGTTACCGATGCTGATGACCGCAGCGGGGACGCGGCGGATCGTCCGCCAGCCGCGGTCGAACGCCAGGTTCCTCAGACGAACGCCGAGACCGTAGAAGGGGGCCGCACAGGAAAGGCCGCTTCGCAGGAGCGATGCCCCGACAGAGCGGTCGCGCCCCGAGAGAACTTCGACGATCCGGTGGGCATCCATGCGGGGGAGGAACGAAACGGCGTCCTGGACGCCAGGGCGGTTAGCGGTCGGTTCAGGCCGGCGCGCCCGCGGGACGCTTCTGGTAGAACCACCATTCGACGAGCAGGATGACAAACGCCCCCCCGGCGAGGTAAGGCCAGAATGGCCGGTCCGTCTGGATGGTGGCCGTTTCCGCCTGAGCCGAGATGTCGTCGAAGCGGATCTGATCGACGCTCGAAAGCGATGACTCCGTCGGGTTGAGGAGCGCCGCGCCGATCTTCCGGAGCACCTTTCCGGACTCACGGACCTCGTACATCCCGACCAGGGGAGAGCCGATCGTCTGCAGCGTCCCCTCCTTGTCGGTCAGGTAGTCGTGGTGCTGGCCGCCGGGGTCGGTCACGGTGTAGGTCGTCTCGGGCTTGAGCGACATTTCCGGGAGCGTACCGGTCGAGGCGGCCTGGATCTCGGAGAGGGCCGACTGCCGCAGGGCGAGGTTCACGGCGTTGTTGACGAGAATCGGGAACGCGAGCCGGTACGGGAGGGTCGACTTGTCGGTCGGGAACAGGAAGAACTCCTGCAGCTTCGACCCGAGGGACTTTTCGACGATCAGCGGCCCCGCGCTTCCATACGCCAGGATCTTGTAGCCGAGTTCCTCGATCATCTCGTCGGTCACGTCTTTCGCCCGGGTCGGCACGCCGGAGATCCGGACCTCCTTGAGGCGAACATGCTGCAGGAGATCGGCGTTTCGAACCCAGTCGACAACCTCCGCCTCCCCCTCCTGGATCGAGATCCGGTCGGTGAGATCCTTCGGAATCTGGCCGACGACGACGGTCATCGCGGCGCCGCGCGCGAGATCCGTGAGCGTGTCGGTGATGACCAGGTCGTGGATCGCCGAAACGGAGGTTCCTCCCGGTGGGGGATCGAGCCGCAGGCCTTCGAGCCCGTCGATGGCATGCCGCCAGGCCGGGAGCGTCGGCGGGCAGTAGATGTCGAGATCGCGGACCGCTGGCAGGTCGAGGTAGGCCACGTTGTCCGACTTGAGCGAGTCGCCGGAACTCCCGGTCCCTTCCGGGATCAGGCGGACTTCCAGGAACGACGACTCTCTCGCGCCGAGTTTGAACGCGAGCTTCTGGCTGTCCGCCTTCGTGAAGATGACCTTGTCATCGACTTCGACATTGTCGTTGACGAGGAGCTGCAGCCGGGCGCTGGCTCCCTGCGGCGCGGTGGATTCGACCCGGACGAAGACTTCCCACTTGTCCCGTCCGGAGCGGCGGGCGTTCAGAGCGGTAATGCCGACATTGGCGGCCGCGGGGGGGACAAGATGAAAATCGACCTGAAACGGCAGCTGCAGGTCGACCGAAGCGACCGCCTTGCCGCTGATCGGATCGGGCCGCGTCGGAAGGTTTCCGTCGGTGAACAGCAGGACCTTGTCGAGGTCGTTCTTGAGAGTCAGTCCCTGGACGAGGCTCAGCCCGGTTTCCAGCCGGGTCGGGAGGTCGGAGACCTCGAGCAGGTCGAGTTCGCGCCGCAGGAGGACCTTGTTGTCGGTGAAGTTGGTCAGGTTACGGCCGCCGCTGTGGACTTCGAACAGGCAGACTTCCTGCCCCGGTAGGAGGTTGTCGACGATCTTGCGGACCTCCTCCTTGGCAGCCGCGAGCCGGGTCTTCCCGGACGCGTCGACCGCTCCCATGCTCGCCGAGCAGTCGATCAGGATCGCGATCTTCTGGTCGCCACTGCTTCCCCCCTTCCAGTAGGGCTGGGTCAGGGCAAACGCCAGGAGCGCGACAAGCAGCAGCTGCAGGAGGAGCAGCAAATTCCGTTTGAACCGCTGGAACGGGGCGTTCACCCGCTGATCGCTGATCACCTGCCGCCAGAGGGCGAGAGACGAGACCGGCATCCGGGCGCGGCGGAGTTTCAGGAAGTAGAAGACGATGACGGGAATCATCGCCGTCAGAAGCCAGGCGCCGGCAGGGTTCGAGAATCCGGGGAGCCAGTTCACGCCGAGGAAATCTCGAAGGAGAGGTGATGGATTGTTTGCCCAGTGCCTGCTGAGAATACGGAAGAGTTCGAGTTTCCGCGAATGAAGAGAGACCCTGCGCTCCGAATCTCGATTCTTTCGTCCGCGACACTCGATGCGGGGTGTCTCCGGGAAAAACTGTGTCCGATCTCCGTCGCCCGGCAACCATGATGTGTGGATGCGGCCACGCCCCCCATCAGATCGTCAATTGGCGGAGGCGCGATCTTTGCGACTGTAGACGCCGTCGATCTTGATCGTCTTGACGTTCCGAAGCGCCGCGAGCCACTTTTTGCGCTCGCTGGTGAGCCCCACCCCCGAAACGTCGAGGTGTTCGAGTGATGGACACTGCTCCAGGTTCGCCCAGGAAAGGTCGCTCACAGGAAATCCATAGAGATGAAGCCTCTTCAGCCGAGTTGTCGCCGGAAGGTCGACAGAGACCTCATCCTGCTTGCGAGTCGTCCGTAAAAGGGTCAGCTCTTCGATCTGTGTGTATTCGGCCAGCCGAGGCCACGACGCGGGCTCCACAGAAATCCGTTCAAGGTGCAGGACTTTCAGTCCCGGCGACGGTGGGAGAGTGACGGGTGCTTCCGGCGGGGGCTCTTCCCCCTTTGAGACCACCGGAGTTGAAGGACCCGGGCGGATCTTGAGTTCCTGGAGGCCGGTGAAACGGCCAATGGCGCTCGCCATGGCTGGTCGAACCGTGTTGGCATCGATCGTCAGTGATCGAAGCCCGTCAGGATTGGGGAGTTCTCCCAGCAGAAGCCCCTTGAAGCCCGACTTTGCCGGACCGCCGTAAATGGAAAACCTCTGCAGGTCGGGCATCTTCTGAAGCGGAACCGTGTCGCTGTCTCGAAAATCCTGCTTCCTCCAATCCAGCATCAACTCAACCCCTCGGAGGTTCGGAAACTGAAGAAGCATCAACCCCTCTTTGCCACTCTGAAAGTCGATGGACACATATCGTATTCCTGTCGTCTCGAGACCTTTCACGAACTTGCGATCTGCCTGGCAGGCGAACCAGATCAGGCCCTCGACCTCCGGATGCGCCTGGAGTGCGGACGAGAACTCGTCCAGGTTGGTCCTGGTCCTGGACTTGGGCATGAAGGCAAACAGAATCCCGTCGAAGCCCCGCTTGCGGCTCAGCGAGGAGCCGCATTCGTTGAAGAGCGCGTTAAGGGGCATGTCCTCGGGCCAGAGTCCCTCTCGATGGTTCGGATTGAACAGGGGCTTTGAGGTGCCGGCCGCAGACTGAGGACTCACGCCCTTCTCTTGAGCCGGCGGCGCGGCAGCAATCGGCAGGGGAGACGGGACGAAAGGCTCTACGGCAGGAGCCTGCGGATTCACCCTTGGCATTGCTGGAGGCGGGGCGGCATTCGCAACGGGAGGTGCGGGATCGGGCGGCTGCTTCTCGAGAAAGTCGGCCGGTGCCGCAATGGATTGGTCGATTGCGAGCATCGGCATCGGAATGTCGATCAGGTTCGGCAGGTTTGCGTGAACCTCGATTCGCACGGGGCCGAGCAGCCGCGTCGCTCCGTCATACAGTTCGTAGAGGTATTCCCCCGGCATCAGCGTGACCGTCACATCGGCATTCGCCAGCTGGATCGACATGTCGACTGGAGCGACTCCGGCCTTCGCGGCGATGTTTAATTTCAGGTTCGGCCTCCGGCGAAGTTCTCCCGGCAGCTGAACCGCAACGGGAACCCCCCGCGACTTCAGCAACTGCCAGCCGGTCGCGGCTGCGGCGACGATAATCGCCAGTCCCAGAAGAAGTCCCCAGGAACTGGCTGCCTGTGCTTCGACAAGTGATCCCTCGGAGTCAAAGCGGTACCGGCGACGGGCCTTGGGAATGGCCCGGTACGTCTCCAGGAGTCCTTTGAGACGTTTGCCATAGGGATGAACCGGACAGATCTCGAGCAATCGCTCGAGCGGAAGTTCGGCATCGTCGATCTCGCGTGACGCGATGATCTCCTTGAGTTCCTGCACCAGCGAATTCACTTCATCCCGTCTCGCCCGCACCTCGTCGTCCAGAGCCTGGATGGCATCGGTCCATTGCGATCGCGGGATCCGAGCGAGGAGGTCGGCCGCCTGTTCGTCGTCATACCTGGCGAACAGTTCACGGGCGGTCGCCACGAGAGAGGCGACTTCCATTGCTGACGTCCCGCTCGATCCCTTCTCGCCGCGAGACGCTCCCCGCGACAGCTGGGATCGAGCCCACTCCGCGAGGG
>JAEYWB010000016.1 GCA_023429275.1 Planctomycetota bacterium | reverse complement strand
CAAACGAGATGAGGAACGAGCGATAGGACTGCGGACAGTCCGGGGCGGAATCGGGAGTCGTCATGGCGATTCGTTGTCAGTGATCAGATTCGAGTTGAGTCATGCGGAGATCTGAGGATCTCTGCGTTGCGGTGGTCGAGTCGAATGCCCGGGTTGAGCTGCCTCACGGCCTCGCGAGGCCCTGGCTAACAACTGACCACCGAAAACTGACCACTCTCCTAGAACTGGAAGTACAGGAATTCTTTGACTCTCGTCAGCATCGCGATCGAGGCGACAAAGCCGACCGCCAGCATCGCGCCGCGGAGTGCCGAGGGCTTCCAGGTGTACCACTCGATCCAGCGGGGGAGGGCGGGGAGCCGGGCCTGTTCCTTCGCCCAGTCGAGCGCGGGTTCGTATCGGGCCAGAAGCTGCTGCGTGTTCGGCAGGAAGACCGTCCCCGCGACGAGCGCGACCAGGCCGATGAGGAATCCGTACACCTTGCGGTACGGCTCGACACCGTCCCAGTGGAATCCCGCGAGCGACTTCAGGATCGAGAGGGCCGATTCCAGGCTCTCCGCCCGGAACAGGACCCAGCCGGTGATGACCGCCAGGAAGGTCAGGGCCCACGCGACCGACCGCGCCAGCACTCCTTGCGAGGGTTCCCACCCGAGTCGCCGGCGGAGGGCCATCCATCCGTGATTCACGCACAGGAGGAGCCCGTGCCAGACACCCCAGAGGATGAAGGTCCAGCCCGCGCCGTGCCACAGCCCGCCGAGAGTCATCGTCACCAGGAGGTTCGAGTAGCGGCGGACCGACCCGCAGCGGCTGCCGCCGAGGGGGATGTAGAGGTAGTCACGAAGGAAGAGCGACAGCGTGATGTGCCAGCGCCGCCAGAAGTCGATGATCGACGTCGCCTTGTAGGGAGAGTTGAAGTTGAACGGGAAGGGGATCGAGAACATCCGCGCGAGCCCGATCGCCATGTCGGAGTAGCCGGAGAAGTCGAAGTAGAGCTGCAGGGTGTAGGCGAGGACGCCGACCCAGGCGTGGGCGGGAGCGACCTCGTAACCG
This sequence comes from Planctomycetota bacterium, assembly GCA_023429275.1. Lineage (GTDB taxonomy): Bacteria > Planctomycetota > Planctomycetia > Planctomycetales > Planctomycetaceae > Planctomyces_A. The sequence continues at coordinate 2,031 of JAEYWB010000016.1, read as the reverse complement.
CCGGCGACCGACCCGAACAGCGTCGCCACGAGGGGCTGGATGCTGTCGGCGATGAGGATCTTCTTGAGGAGCCCCATCACGAAGATGACGATCCCGATCGAGAGGTCTTTCGACCGCACTCGCATCTTCTCCTGCCCGCGGATGTTGTCGATCAGGTCGGAGTGCCGCACGATCGGTCCGGCGATCAGGTGCGGGAAGAACAGCACCACGAAGGAGTATTCGAGCGGCGAGTAGAGCCTCGCCTCGCCCCGCCAGGCGTCGATGAGGTAGGCGATCTGCTGGAAGGTGAAGAACGAGATCCCCAGCGGCAGGATGAGCTTCTCGATCGAAAGGGACTGGCCGGTGAGGTCCCCGAAGATCCCGGCGAAGAACCCGGCGTACTTGTAGTACCCGATCAGCGCGAGGTTCCCGACCATCCCGGCGGCAAAGGCAGTCCGCCGCCAGCCGGGGGAGGCCTTCGACTGGATGGCCCGGCCGATCAGGTAGTTGACCGCAATGGAGGCGGCGATCAACGGCACATGCAGCGGGTTCCAAAACCCGTAGAAGACGATGGAGGCGCACAGAAGCCACAGCAGCGAGACGGTCCGTCCCGCGGGGCTCAACAGGGCGAACCCGGCCAGCGTCACCGGCAGAAACAGCAGGATGAAGACGTAGGAACTGAAGAGCATTCCGGACCCGTCCGCAGATTTCGCGAAGGAATCGAAGCGATGCACTGCCGGCGCAGAGCGACACCTTGGGTCATCGACGCGTCACAGGTGGAATCTTCGGCAGGAGTGCTACATCCCGCACATTTTGACATTTTCGGCCGGGGCCCATTCTTGACGCCCCGGACGAAAGCCCTTCCGGCGACGGAGTAACAGCGATGCGCCGCGTGTGGCATGCCCTTGGCTTTGAGGACCTTTGCTCGGGCGTGGAGTGGTGACTCCCACCTGACCCGGCAGTCATAGCCACTCCACGCGGTGGCCATGGTTCCCGCGCGGGGCCGATTGGATTCGGAGGTCATCTCATTGGTCGCGGCGGGGATCGAACCCGCACAGGGCTTGCGCCCCGAGGGATTTTAAGTTGCGGCTCACTGTCAGGCCACGGATCGACGAAGTGTCGATCCGTGGTTTTTTGCTTGTGGCGTGAATATCAGCCGGCGGCTCGAACAGGTGGCTTCTGATAGTAGGAGGCGGGTTCTCCTATCACACGTACAGAGGCGTCGAGCCCCCGTGGCTACCGACGGCCGCGGCGCCGAGAGACAGCGGACATTGGCGGGCCGGTACTTCTGGGCGACGTCCATGACGTCATCGAACAGGGCCGGGATCGACCGCGGAGGGGCCCGCTACTCGGCGGAACTCCTGGGGATCAGCCGCGCGTACTCGGCGAACGCATTCACGCGATCGGGACCGAGGTTGATCTGCTTCCCGTTGACCGTGACGTACCAGACGCCGCGCGGGGGACGGAACTGCGGTCCAGCGAACTTTGACATCTCAGATCTCTCGCTCCGGAAACCAGTGACTAGCCGAAAGGATCGCTGCCCCATCAGTTGACGCTGATGGGGGCCTCGTGTGACAGAGGCCAAAAGAGGCTCGCCAGATAGAAGGGGTTTTGAAGAGGGCACATGCAATCCAGAGCGATAGCGCCACCTTGAGTCCCCGGCTTCCGCTGGCGGACCCGGTGAGCAGGCTGCCACTTCGATGAAGAATGGGACAACGCACCTGGCCTACAAGGCCGAACACGTCGTGGATCTGGAGACCGGCGTGATCCTCTCGGCCGAGATGCATCACGGGACACAGTCACAACCTTTGTCATGAGCGACGAACTGGCGCGACACAGGCACGCGGACAGTGGCTGCGGAACGTCGGATTGATTTGCCCGCGAACCGTTGCCGCTTCAGGGCACTGACTCGAGCATCGGTCCGCGAACCCCAAGACCGCGGTTGAGTCGGATCGCCCACGGAAAGACGTCGGTGTATTCGACGCCTGCTCCTCCCCAATCGCCCATTTCGATCCCCCGTCGATAGTTGGCGGCGGTGACGGGCAGTAGCAT
>JAEYWB010000410.1 GCA_023429275.1 Planctomycetota bacterium | reverse complement strand
CACCCGGCCCGGTGGGCCGGGCTGGAGGAACGGATGGCCTTTCAGGCCGCCAAGTCCCCTGCTGCCAAGCATCTACCAAAGCGAGCCTCACTGCTTCGCCACCTTCAAAGGGCTGCGTCCCGGCCCTTCCTCCATTCTGGCAGCTGACGGATTACTCGCCGCCGGGAATATCCGGTTCGACGAGCCGGGCCAGCTGGAGAAGCGATTCCTGCCATCCGAGGTAGCACATTTCCGCGGGGATCACCGAAGGAAGGCCTTCATGCAGGATCTCCAGCTCGGTGCCGCAGCTCACCGGACGGAGCGTGATGGTCTTGGTCATGTCGGCCGCGAGGCTCGGGTCGTCGAACTTGTCGGCGATGCGGATTCGCTCACCCGGAACGAGTTCCAGGTACCGTCCTTCGAAGGAATGGGTGTGTCCGGTTCCGAAGTTGGTGAACGACATGTGATAGCCGCCCCCCACGCGCGGGTCGATCCGGTCGATCTTCCCCAGATAGCCGTAGGGCGGAAGCCACCGGCACATGGCGTCGGGATCGAGGAAGGCCCTGTAGATCCGCTCGGCCGGGGCCCGGAGCACACGATGGAGCCGGATCGAGTTGGAGGACGCTGCCATGGAGTATTTCTCCGGAAGTGTGATGGATTGCCGTGTTCAGAAGGTCGTCGAACGACCCTCCGCGGAATCGACATCCCACGTCAAAGATTTTCCGGGGATTCGCCGCAGGTCCCGCCTTGCGGGAGGTTTGCGACCTTTCAGCTCTTGCGGGCGGGGGAGAGGCCCGGTTCGTCAGCCGATGAGCTCGGGCCGCACGTGTCCTTCGCCGGCGATCGGGAACGGTCGGCCCTGGCGGTCATACATCAGCGTCTCGGGATCGATCCCGAGCAGGTGATAGGTCGTCGCGTGAATGTCCTTCGGGGAGATCGGCGTGTCCGCCACGGCTCCGCCGACGCGGTCGCTTCGGCCGACGACGGCGCCGCGCTTCGCGCCGCCTCCCGCCATCGTCATCGAGTAGACCTGCGACCAGTGATGGCGGGCGGCCCCCTTCGGCTTCGAGTCGATCTGCGGTGTCCGGCCATGCTCGCTGAGGCACAGCACGAGCGTCTCGTCGAGGAGGCCCCGTTGTTCCAGGTCGAGGATCAGGGCGGCGAAGGCGGAGTCGAACCCGGGAAGCAGGTACTCCTTGAGGCGGGGATAGTGGTTCTGGTGCGTATCCCACCCGCCGCTGAAGTAAGTGCCGAACGAATCCCAGAAGACGGTGACGAACCGGCTCCCGGCTTCGACAAGCCGCCGCGCGGCCAGGCAGGACTGACCGAAGAGCGTGTGGCCGTACTGGTCGCGGAGGGAGGCCGGCTCCCGTTCCACGTCGAGCGCCTCGCGGACCTGGGGCGATGTCAGCAGCGAAAGAGCCCGGGACTGGTGTCCGGTGTAGTTTCTCTCTGTTGCGGTCCGGTCAGCAGCCTGTCGGGCGGAGTCGATCTGCTCGAGGAGTTGCTGCCGCAGCGTGAACCGGTCGATGCCGACCTGATCGGGAAGCCGGCTGGCCCCGTCGAACACGAAGCGGCATTTCGGATCGATCGCGGCGTAGGGATCGGTGTAGACCTTCGCCTGCTCATGCCGGGCCTTCGGCGCGACCCGCGTCGCCTGCCCCTCGAACTTCGCCCAGACCGGGTCGTACTCCTGGCCGAGGAAGGCGGCGTAGGGGCCTGCCAGCAGCCCGAGGTCATCGACCTGCGAATTGAAGACCCAGGGGAGCCCGATGTGGCGGGGGATCTCCCCCGGTCGAGCCGCCGGCCCTCGCTGCGACAAGCAGTAGTCGGCGACGGAGCCGACATAGGGCCAGTGCTCGGGGGCCCGCGGGGCGGCTTCGAGGTTCGTTGTGTAGGCGGGCATCCCCGAGAGGGCGTAGGCGACGCAGTGCAGCGGAAACGGGTGCGTCATCGACCGGATGGTCGTCAGCCGGTCGGCGATGGCGGCGGTTTTCGGCAGCCCCTCTCCGAAGGCGACACCGGGGAGAGAGGTGGGGATCTCCCGCATCTCCCCCTGGATTTCGACCGGCGCGTCGGGCTTGGGGTCGAACGTTTCGTGCTGCGGCGCCGCCCCGAACAGGAACAGCAGGATGCAGGACTTCGCCTTTCCGAAGCCGGGAAGCCCGGACTCCGAAGTCGCGGCCGCCGCGATCTCGCCCGCCTGGGCGAGTGTGAGCCCGTACAGGCCGAGCCCGCCGATATGCAGCAGATCGCGACGGGAAAGTCCGTCACACAGGTTCCGTTGCGAGCCGAGCAGTCGGATCATCGTCCTCTCACCTCAGTTCCGACCGCGGATCGACGCATCAAGAAGTGCCATTGTGAGGTGGCGTTTCATTCAAGGCAAGGGCTTCGCCGCGCCGTGCCCCACCCTATTGCGAACTCGCGGACGAAGATGGCGCCTTCTTCGTGACGAACCGTTCCCGGATCCGCGGAGCGAGGTACTTGGCCGTTTCATCTCCGATCACGTGGTAACCGGCGAGGTTCGGGTGCCGGTCACCGTACCAGCCCGGGAGGTCGCCGAAGTGGGCGTCGAGCCGGTTGTCGAGGACTTCGACTGAAGTCCCGCCGAAGACGAACGGCTTGACGAATGATCGGCGGTTCTCGGGGATCTTCTCCAGCGGGAACCGGCGGTAGTTCAGCATGTTCGGCCCCTTCTCGAGCTCCGCGGCGTAGCGGGGGTAGATGTCGAACAGCGGGAGTTTTTCGTTCGTCGCGACCTGGACATTCAGCTTGTTGATCCTTGCCGACGTCTCCTCGTTGCCGTACGGGATGACCGTCATGATGATCCGCTCGGCCTGCGGATGATCCTGCCGCAGCCGCTCGAGCAGGTCGTGATAGTCCTTCGGAAAGTTCTCGACGAAGTTTTCGCGGCGGGCGTTGTCGTTGAGTCCGTAGCGGATGAGGACGTAGTCGATTCCCGGCAGCTTCGACGCGACCTTGTCGTAGCGGCCGCTCTCCAGCAGCCGCTGGATGTATTCCCCGCTCAGGCCGAGGTTGATGACGTTCGTCGGAGGAAGGTCCTTCTCCTCGGCCAGCAGTTCGCGAATGACGTCCTCGAGGTGCGGCCCCTGCGGCGCGTGGCGGCGGGGGATGCTCCCTTCGGTGGTGCTGTCTCCCAGGAGGAGAATCTGCACCTTTCCATCGTGTTCGGCCCGGGCGAATCCGGCGGCGAAAAGACAGCAGGCGGCGGTCAGCCAGCGAAACAGGTGGTTAGCGATCATGGAGGTTCTTCTGAAGTAGTTACTGACCACGGCGGGCCGAGCCAGGGTCCCGCGTGACTGAGCAGTCTGCCGCGCCCCTCCGGTCGGAGTAAAGCGTGCGTCTCACCTGCCGAGCGTCGAGACGGGCCAGCCTGCGATGAAGGCCGGCAGCCTCGAAGACTGCGCCTAAATCGACACGGGGCGCTGCGGTGTTTCGGCCGGTTGAATCGAAATCCGGAGCTGTTGCTCCAGGAAGGAGACGAATCGCGCTGCGGCGTCGGCGACGTCTCGCACGAAGGGACGGTCGTATTCAAAGCCCAGCGCATCCAGCAGGGAGAGCCGCGGCCGCTGGTAGATTGTCGCGAGGCCGGCACTGGGGAAGACGACCGGTGTTCCGAAAGCGAGGCAGGGGAGGACGACGTGCAGCCGCGTCGTCAGGACGAGCTCGGCCGTGCGGATCTGCGCCAGCCGTCGTTCGGCGAGCGCCCATTGTTCGTCCCAGGGCATGTCGCGACGGATCGAGTGGCTCATCGAGCGAGGGGGTGGTGCGGTGGCGACGATGTCGGAGGGAGCCTCGGTTTTGACATCGATGCTGAGGAGACCGCTCCGCGGGCCGGTATAGCGCGGCAGCGTCAGCGTCGCGCAGCCGATCATCTCGGACTCAATTCCCGCCCTCTGAAGGAGCGACCTGGTCTCCGGATCGCGGGCTCCGACCCGATACCGGCTCTTCCGGATCCACTGAATCTGCTCTTTGGGCCGTCGCCCGATGTGAACCCCCGCAAAGAGGGCTTCCGGGGCCTCCGGGACGGGATCCCCGAGCCACCCGTTCACCACGAAGGGACCGTTTGCGGAGGCGGGAAGCGTCGTCGCGTCCCGGTAGACACCAACGAGAGGCGAAGGGAGAAGCCGCGCCATCGCATAGGTCTGGATCGCGTCCCCCAGGTTGCGCGTCGCCCGGTAGATGAGCACCTGCGGCATCAGAAGCGGCCCCCGCCCGTCGGCCCGAAAGCAAAAAGG
>JAEYWB010000004.1 GCA_023429275.1 Planctomycetota bacterium | reverse complement strand
GGGATCCAGCAACTCGCGCTCGGACCAGTCTCCAGACCAGAAGCCGAATCATCGAGATCTCGCTGGTGCGCTGCAATGGTGCCTCGCAGCGACTCTGCAATACCGATCGTCGGTCCTCAACACACCCTGCTGCACTCATTCCGGAAGGGGAGGGAACTTGAGCCGGTTGTCAGACAGGGTTGCGGCCCCCTGGGAACCTCGCCGCACGTCCAGGCCTTGCCTGGCCCTCTTCCGGTCGCTTCGGAGAAGGTGTCCGGGATTGCAGCGACATTCTCCTGGCAGCGTCCTGCAGACCTTCGGCCTGGGGGCCTCCCACACGGCCCCGAACTCCTGCCCACCTGAAGCCGCGGCGCCCGCGGGCCACTTGCCCAGTCACCGACTTGATGTCAGTACTTCGGGAAGATTGCCGGAGTCGGAAAGCGGTCTTCATGGCTGAAGGAGCCGTCTCCGAGGTACTCCTCGCGGGGAATGTTCACCCGGGGCCAGGCGGAGGGAGCGATGCGGACGATCCGTGTCGGGCGGATTCCCTCGATAATGAGGTCGGTCTCGAAGCGGATCTGGAGGCCGCTGCTTCCGAGCGGCGGCGTCCCCTCCAGCTTTTTGACTTCGAGGATCGTCCCCTTCGAGGCCATGTGCGCGGGACCGTACGCGCCGCCGAGGTGCTTGAGCGTGTTCTCGGAGGCGTTCATCCAGGCGGTCGCGTCCTTCTTGAAGTCCGCGTAGAGCGAAGGGTCCATGCCGCCGAAGAGCGTGGCGGTGATGGTCGCCCGGCCGAACTGGCCGTACTCGACCGCGTCGATCCAGGCGGGCATCCAGCGGCTGCGGATGAAGGCCTTGTGGACCTCGGCCTGGTTCGCGGCGGCACGCCGGATCGATATGTCGTCGAGCCAGATGTCCGAGATGTGAAAGCGGGTGAAGATGCCGTCGGGAGTCGGCTTCCAGGTGACTCCCAGCAGAACGCCCTCCCCCTCGAGCGACTTCTTCCCACCAGCGGGCCAGGCCCCTTCGTCGATCAACTCGGCCACCGTGAGGCATTCGCGGCCCCGCCAGATGCGGGTCGCCGCGTCGAAGGTCATCGTTTCGTCGTCGGCGTCTTTCGCGTCGCCCTGCTTCGGCTCGCGCCGGGCGACGATCATTCCGGCGCCGTTCTGGACGTCGATTTCTTTCAGCTTCCAGACGAGCCCCTCGCGCAGGCAGTGGCTCGGCTCGTCTTCAAGCAGCAGGAGGTGATTCTCGGCGGGCGAGGTGCCGGCGCCGCTGTAGCCGGCGTTCTTCTCCCGGTTGTTCACCGGCAGGACCGGCACGGACGAGAACTTCGGGTCGGGCGGCAGGTACGCCCGGGCGTGCAGCACCGTCCCGAGGGGGATATCCCGGAGTTCGGCCGGCGCGCCGTGGTAGCGGATCAGCCCGTAAGGGAGCATCGCGAACGGGTGCGGAGCGTTCCGGAAATAGGTCCCCTGCCCCTGGATGCGGAGACTGCCACGGCGGTTTGCGTGGTCGACGAAGGCGAGCTCTCCCCGGTAGGGGAGGGCTTTCTCCAGCGGAGGGAACTTTCCGGCCTCAGGGCGGAACGGCTCGTCGGCGGCAATCACGGCGCTCGCGGCCAGGGCCAGGCGACAGACCGCCAGAGCCAGGAGAAGACGCGTCATAGATCGATCACCTTGTTGCTGTCGCCGAACGTGTCGGTCTCCACCCCCATCCGCCGGGCCATCAGGAGGAGCAGGTTGCTCATGTGGGCATCGCTGTTCGCCGGGCGGCTGCAGAGCGAATAGTGCTCGCCGGGCCGATCGAGCTGGTAGCCCTTGAAGTGCCCCTGGTTGAAGTCGAGGTGGCTGCCGTGCTTGAGCCCCAGGTCCGAGCCGCCGCCGAGGATCAGTGGCAGGTTGGCGTTGCCGTGGCTGTGGCCGTACGACATGCCGCTGCCGAAGAGGGACATCGTCGTCCCAAGGAGCGGTTTGCCGCCAAGATCGGTCGTCTCGGCGAGCCGCGTGAGGAAGTAGCTGTACTGCTCGATGGCGAAGGTGTCGTAGTTGGTGAGCTTCTCCATGTAGCCGGGGTCGCCGCCGTGGTGGCTGAGCTGATGGCGCGACTCGGTGATGCCGATCTCGGGGATCGAGAAAGCGTCCCCTTCCCCCCCGAGGCTGAAGGTGGCGACGCGGGTGACATCGGTCTGGAAGGCGAGGACGATCAGGTCGTAGACCGTTCGGAAATAGTCCCCCGCCATCGTCGCGGCGACGTCGCGGTTGGTCCGCTTGCGGTCGGACTCGGAAATCGTGGGAAGGGGCGTGTCGAGCCAGGCGTCCGCCCGCCGGGTGCGGATCTCCGCCTCGCGGACGGAGGTGAGGTACTGCTCGAGGCGTCCCTTGTCGGCTGCTCCCATCTTCTGCTCGAGCCGGTGGACCTCGGCCAGGTTGTCGTCCAGGACGCTCGCCTTGCGGCGCAGCGCCCTCCGCTGGGCGGCAGTTCCCCCCTTGGGGGCCTCGAACATCGAGGCGAAAATCTCGCTGCAGCGACGCAGAGCCGGGAGGGGGACGCCGTCCGCCGTCCAGGAGAGGGAGTTCCCCGTGAGGGCGATTTCCAGGGACGGATAACGGGTGTGCTGGGCGGTCACCTCGGCGATCTTCTGATCGACGGAGATCGTGTTGCGGTCCGACGGGCCGAGCTTTCCGCCGGTCAGCCAGACCGAGATGCAGTTGTGATGATGGCTGAGGGCCCCCGGGTGATGGAGGCCGCTGATCGGCGTGATCGCCTCCCGGTGCTTTTCGAGCGGCTTCAGCGAGCGGGAGAACTGGTAGTCCCTGCCCGGCGTCGTGATCTGGTAGTTGAGCGAGTGGACGCCGTTGGCGAGATAGATGAACGCCGCCCGCCGCGGCACCTCCTTCTGTTCCGCCGCGTGGAGCGGGATCATGCACTCAAGGAACGGAAGCGGGATGCAGGCCCCCATCGCACGCAGCGCGTGGCGCCGATCGATCAGCCAGGACTGCGAGAGGAAACTCATCGAGACTCTCCTTGGGGGCGTAGGAAGCTGTCAGCTGTCAGCCTTCAGCGGGAGTGAAAGCTGATGGCTTTCGATTCACCGCTTGCGGATCAGGTCGGACAGGGCGACGGCGCGGATGATGTCCCGGACCCGGTAGTCGTTCTTTTTCGCTTCGGCCTCGATCGCTTTCAGGTCCTCCTGGTCGTCGACGGTGAGGACGCGACGGAGGGCGTACGTGCAGAGGTGTTCGATGAAGGCCCGCGCGACCTTGTCGCGGTCCTCGAGCAGCAGCCGTTTGAAATCGACCGCGTCCCGGAAGGGGCGGCCGTCGGGCAGCACACCCGTCGGGTCGACCGGCGGATCCTCGCCGGTGCCGGCGGCGACCCGCTCATGCGTTCTCCACTGACCGATCGCGTCGTACTGGTCGAACGCGAAGCCGAGCGGGTCGATCCCGCGGTGACAGGCGGCGCAACTCGCGACCTGGGCATGCGAGGCGAGCTTCTGCCGGATCGTCGCCTTCGGGTTCTGCGGCGCGTTGGGCTCGATCGGATCGACGTTGGCCGGAGGAGGGGGCGGCGTCTTGTTGAAGATCGCCTCGCTGAGCCAGACGCCGCGGTGGACCGGGCGATGACGCGTGCCGTCCGAGGTCAGTCCGAGGAGAGCTCCCATCGTGAGCAGGCCGCCACGATGGTCTTCCGGCTTGAGCGACACTCGCTGGAAGCCGTCGGTCTTCGGCTCCGGCAGTCCGTAGAAACTGCAGAGGCGGGCATTCGCCATCGTCCAGTCGGAATCGAGAAAGCTGTCGATCGGAAGGTTCTTCGCCAGCGTCTCGCGGAAGTACTCAACCGGCTCCGCCTGAAGGCTCGTTTCGAGCCAGTCGTCGTAGCCGGGGTAGAGCTTCCGGTCCGGGGGGAACATCCCGACGCGGTGGAGCTGCAGCCACTGCCGCGAAAAGTCGTCGACGAAGCGGCCGAACTTGCCGTCCGCGAGCATCCGTTCCACTTCGTTCTTCAGACCCTCGTCGCTCAGGGGCTCCCGCCGGGCCGCGGCGAACAGAGCGTCGTCGGGCATCGAACTCCAGAGGAAGTACGAGAGCCGGGTCACCAGCTCGTCGTCGGTGAGCCGTTCGCGAGGGGCGGGGTCCCCTTCGATCAGGTAGAGGAAGTTCCGGGAGGTCAGCACGCTCAGCATCGCGCCGCGAAAGGCGTCGGCGTTCTTCTCACCCGCTTCCCGTTCCTCGCGGTAGGACTGCAGGTAGTCGGCCAGTTCCTCGGGCTTCACCGGCCTTCGCCAGGCGCGTTCGGCAAACCTCTGGAGATGCTGCGCGACGACTTCGGGAGTCGCCTCCTCCGGCGGAATCAGGCCCAGCCGACGCGACTTCTCCGCGTCGGTTTCGAGCGGTCCTTCCCATTCGACCCAGTCGAGAAGGACGGTCGAGAAGATGCCGTTCCCCTTGTCGTCGAACATCTGCGGAGCATTGGGGTTCAGCAGCAGCGTCTCGCTGCTGTGCGTGAAGAGGTACGCCCCGCGGCTCGAGAGGGCATTGCGGAACGCCGCGCCGGCTCGCCTGTCGACGACATTCGTCGCGACGACGCAGAAGTGCAGCGTCGTCGGCATCTCGAGAGAGACCTCGAACTCGTAGACCTGCGGATGGTCCTCCGCCGCCGTGATGTCGAACTCGATGAGTCCGTCGACCGTCTCCTCGCCGGTCGACTTGCCGATGCTGAGGTGGGCGGGCTGGCCGCCAGGAGGGCGGATTCCGCTTGCCTGGAGGCGCAGCCGGTAGAGGCCGCTGTGCTCCGGCCCGGTCCTTCCGAACCAGTTGGGCGAGAGGGCGTTCTGGTTCGAACCGGGGTAGAGGAGATAGCGGAGCGGCCGCTTGATGCCGAACCGGTCGAGCGCCGCCTGCTGGTCCTTGCCCCCTCCGTAACGAAGCTCCGCGGCGGTCTTGAGGACCTTGCGAGCCGGGCTGGAGGTTGCCGGGAAGGCCCGGTCGAGCACCGTTTCCGCCGCGCGGTAGTAGCGGTCGACATGCGACGGCGAGAGCGAGAGCTCCGACCCGATCCGCTCGAAGCCGTGCCAGAGCGTGTCTTCGTTCAGCTCCCCCGGCTTGGCCGGATCGTAGCGCACGCCGAGCAGGTCATAGACCGTGTTCTGATACTCCTTCCGGCTGAGGCGGTAGTGAGTCACCGGCGGCCGGGCCGCCATCCGTGCTGCCCGGCCCTCCTTGAGCCGCGTGTGGAGATCGGCGACGAACGCCGCGATCTCCTCCTGGGTCGGCTGGGGCTCTTCCTTCGGCGGCATCGCGCCGCTGTTGAGCTTGTCGAGCGCTTCGGCCCAGTGGTGCGTGTCGACACCGGATCTGAAGTCGCGTGAAAGCCGGTCGAGGCGGATGTCCCCCTCTTCCTTCTGCGGGCCGTGACAGCGGATGCAGTGCTTCTCGAGAAAGGTTTCGAACGGCTCTGCCCCCGGGGCGGCACCGGCGAAGCCGAGGCCGATCGCCATGAAC
>JAEYWB010000933.1 GCA_023429275.1 Planctomycetota bacterium | reverse complement strand
TGGCGGACCGGTTCGCCGGAGTCCCCGGCACCGAGAGCCGCGACCAGCTCGAATCGATCCATCCCATGGGACGGAGCGGCGAGCCGCGCGAGATCGCGGACGTCGTCCTGTTCCTCGCCTCCAACGCCTCGTCGTTCATGACCGGAACCACGGTCGCGGTCGACGGCGGCGTCATGGCGAAATAGCTGTCAGCGATTAGCTGTCAGCCAGGAGCACTCGCAAGCCCACGCCTCACGGCATCACCTACCGTTGCTGTCAGCTGAATGCTGATCGCTGACGGCTCTCCCCGGAGTCCATCATGATCCGCACCCGCAAGGCCAATGACCGCGGCCATGCCGACCACGGCTGGCTCAACACGTATCACACGTTCTCGTTCTCGTCGTACTACGACCCGAAGCACATGCACTTCCGGTCGCTGCGAGTCATGAACGAGGACTGGGTTCACCCCGGCCAGGGGTTCGGCACGCACCCCCATCGGGACATGGAGATCGTCACCTATGTCCTGGAGGGGGCGCTCGAGCACCGGGATTCGATGGGGAACGGCGAGGTGCTCCGTCCCGGCGAGTTCCAGCGGATGTCCGCCGGGACCGGGATCACGCACAGCGAGTTCAACCCGTCGAAGTCCGAACCGGTGCACCTCTATCAGATCTGGCTCCTGCCGGAGAAGAAGGGGATCGAACCGAGCTACGAGCAGAAGGCGTTTCCGACCGAGACGATGAAGAACGAATTGCGGCTCGTCGCGGCTCGGGATGCCGCCGGCGGGGCGCTGACGATCCACACCGATGCCCGCGTCTATCTGTCGAAGCTGGACGCGGGGCGTCAGGTGACTCATGAGATTGCGGCTGGACGCCACGCGTGGCTCCAGGTCCTTCGGGGCCAGGTCACGCTGAACGGCCAACCGCTCGAGACAAGCGACGGCGCGGCGGTCAGCGACGAATCGCGACTCACGATCGAGGCGTCGAACGACGCCGAGGTCATGCTGTTCGACCTGAACTGAGGCCGCTGATCCGCCGGCTCGGCGCCGGCCCTGAAGATCTGCCGTGTGGGGGCCCCGGATCACGGCGGAGAGGAGAGCAATCACTCCCTCTCCGCCGATCCGGGAGACCCATTCTGATCGGACCGTTTAACGGCGACGCGCCTGCGGAGCGCGCCGAGCGTCGCCTGGTCATTCCCTTTCACGTTTGTCGCCATGCTGGCGCGTCGCGGCTCAACGGTCACCCGGACAGTCCGCTGTCCGCACTCACCCTTCGCCCAAGGTCATCATGTCCAACCTATTGCAAGGTCTCTCCGCCCTCCTGGGCCGAATCCTGATCGTCACGATTTTTCTGATGAGCGCCGTCGGCAACAAGATCCCGAATTTCCAGGGAGTCGTCGGCTACATGCAGTCCGCGGGGGTCCCCTCGCCGCAGATCCTCCTGGCCGGGGCGATCCTGTTCCTCATCACGGGGAGCGTCCTGATCGTCCTCGGCTATCACGCCCGGTTCGGAGCCTCTCTGCTGCTCGTGTTCCTGGCTCTCGCGACCTACTACTTCCACGCGTTCTGGAAGCTTGAAGGCCAGGAGCAACAGATGCAGATGATCCAGTTCATGAAGAACCTGTCGATGATGGGGACGATGATCTTCCTCATGGCCGTCGGTCCTGGACCGATGAGCCTCGACAATCGCAGAGGGGCCGCCGTGCCCGCAGATCAGATCGTTTAGCCGCGACGCGCTAGCGGAGCGTGGTCCTGCAATCGGCGGACTCCGCTCGCAGCCGCGCTCCGCAAGGGCGCCCCGGCTGAGCGAATCACCATCAGATGACGGAATTCGTAATCGGAGAGTCCCGCCAGGGACGAAAGAATCAGCTTACTGGCGTGCAGTGATTCCTCTTTCGTCCCTGACGGGACTCTTCCGCTTCTTGTGCCGCGATCCCCCCGTTGCACGGGGGGCTACTTCCTTCCGTCCCTGGCGGGACTGGAATCGCCGGCTCTGAGGCTGACACGCAAAGACAAGTCCGACTCCCAATAGGCAATCAACTTCCTCTCCATCTTTCCCTGAGTGCTGCCGATGTCGATCGAATCGCTTTTCACGCCGTTCCAGATGCAAGACCTCACGCTTCCCAACCGCGTTGTCCTCGCCCCGCTGACCCGCAACCGGGCCGGGGCCGAGCGGATTCCGAACGCCGTGATGGCCGAGTACTACGCCCAGCGGAGCTCGGCGGGGCTGCTGATCTCCGAGGCGACCACGATCTCCCCGGAGGCGAACGGCTGGGTCGACTCGCCGGGGATCTACACCGACGCCATGGAGGCGGGCTGGCGGCCCGTGGTCGAGGCGGTTCACGCGAAGGGATCGAAGATCTTCCTGCAGCTCTGGCACATGGGCCGCTCCTCCCACAGCAGTTTTCACCGCGGATCGCTCCCGGTGGCCCCCTCGGCGATCGCGATTCAGGGGGACCAGATCCATACGCCGAATGGGAAGAAGGAAGACTTCGAAGTCCCGCGGGCGCTCGAAACCGCCGAGATCCCCCGCGTCGTCGAGGATTACCGCCTGGCGACCGAGCGGGCGAAGCGTGCCGGGTTCGACGGCGTCGAGATCCACGCCGCGAACGGCTACCTGATCGACCAGTTCCTCCAGTCGAAGACGAACCACCGCACCGACCTCTACGGCGGCTCGATCGAGAACCGCTACCGGCTGCTCGGTGAAGTCACGACGGCGGTCGCCTCGGTCTTCGGAGCAGATCGGGTCGGTGTCCGCCTCGCTCCGAACGGCATCTACAACGACATGGGCTCGCCGGACTTCCGCGAGCAGTTCACGTACGCGGCCCGCGAGCTGAACAAGTTCGGCCTCGCCTACCTCCACGTCTTCGACAACCCGGTCTTCGGATTCCATGGCTTCGGAGAACCGATGACCCTTGCGGAGTTCCGCAAGATCTTTGACGGCCCGCTGATGGGGAACGGCGGCTACACCGGCGAGACAGCCGCGGCCGCGATCGCCGCCGGCAATGCCGACCTCATCGCGTTTGGCCGTCCCTATATCGGCAACCCCGACCTGGTCGAACGGATCCGGAACGGCTGGCCGCTAATCGACGCTCCGATGGAGACCTGGTACGCCCGCAGCGGAGCCCAGGGCTACACCGACTTCCCTGCTCACCAGGGGGCGTAGCTGCGAGGTCGTCAGCCGCATGCACCCTTCGCGAGTCGGATCGGAGCCTCATCACTCCGGCGGCTTGGTCGCGATGAGGTGCACTGTCGCCCCCCGGCGGAACGCGGCCGCCACGACCTCGAGCAGCGTCGCCGGGGGCATCCCCACGAAGAACTCCAGGAGATGACGGATCCGTCGGCCGACCGGTGTTCGCACCCCCGCTTCGCGTCCCCCCTGGAGAAGCCACGAATACAGGCTGTTCCGAGGCTCACGGCAGACGCGGTTGAGAAAGCTCTGCACCCAGCCGAACGGATTCTGGCGAAGCGAAAAGTGGTGCCAGCTCTTCAGGACGAACCCGCACTGATCGAGAAGGCGGGTCAGCGAGTCGGTCGAGAAGTGATAGAGGTGCCTCGGCGGGTCGAGGTGAAACCAGTCCGCACCGGACCAGCGGGCCTGCCAGCTCGAAAAGTTCGGGACGGCGATGATGACCGACCCTCCCGGCTTCAGGATGCGGTGGACTTCCCGCAGCGTCTCGATCGGATCGGGCAGATGCTCGAAGACATGCCAGATGATGACCTGGTCGAAGAAGTCCGCGTCAAACGCCGCGTCGCGGAGCGTCTCGCCGAAGCGGATCTCGGCTCTCGGATCGGCCCCCCGGGCGGCGTCCGGAGAGCGCTCGGTCCCGAAGACACGGTAGCCCCGGTTAGCCAGCTCGCCCAGCAGAACCCCGCGTCCGCAGCCGACGTCGAGGACGGCCGCGCCGCGAGGAAGATGCGAGGTAATGAACCGGAGCCGCCGCGAGCCGACCAGGCGGAGCACCGGCTCGATTCCGCCGCGGAACTTGCTGCCGTCCTCGCCGTAGTAATGAGAAGGGTAGAACGAAGCGAGGAGCTCCGGCGGCGGCAGCGGGTCCATCCATCCGAGCTCGCAGCGAGGACACTCGCGGATGACGCTTTCAAGCCCCTCAATTCGGAACCGCGGCCGCGAGCCGATGTCGCGGCAGACCGGGCACGCGGGTGAGGGATTCCCGGCGAGTTCCGGAACGATCTCCTCGACCCCGACGTCATACAGCGAGGAGTGGGGCATGTCGGAGAGCGATTCGATCGTCAGCGGGAGGAGAAAGCGTGGATGAGGGTCGAGTGACTTGCGAAGTCGCTCTACGGAGCCCTGGAGGCCGCGACGGCCTCGGCGATGTTCCTGCGGCCGAGAGGCTGCTTGTCGTTGAACGGTCCGTCGGAACCCTCCTTCGGCCAGGTTGCCGGGTCGGCATACTGGCCGTCGTCGCGGAACTCCTTCTGAAGGCGTTCGATCTCTTTCTTGAGCTCCGCGAACCGGGCCGCGACCTGCGGATCTTTCGATGCCCCGTCGCCGAACAACAGGTTCTTCTGTTCGGTCGGATCGCTCTTCAGATCGAAGAGCTCGTAGGCGTCCTTCTTCCAGTAGTGGATCAGCTTGTGCGTCGCGGTCCGAACGCCGTAATGAGCCCGGGTGTTGTGATGCCCCGGGTCGTGGTAGTAGCGGTAGTAGATCGAGGTTCGCCAGTCGGCGGGCTTCTCCCCGCGGAGGATCGGCGCGAGGCTGCGGCCCTGCATCGATGAGGGAATCTCGAGGCCGGCCAGACCGAGGAACGTCGGAGCGAGATCGATGTTCAAGACGAACTGGTCAGGCGTCAGTCCCTTCTCGATCCCGGGGCCGCGCACAAGGAGCGGCACCCGCAGGCCGGGCTCGTACATGAACCGCTTGTCGTACATCCCCAGGTCGCCGAGGTACCAGCCATTGTCGGCGGAATAGATGACGTACGTGTTCTTCGCGAGACCGGTCTCGTCGAGGTAGTCGAGGACCTTGCCGACGTTGTCGTCCACCCCCTGGACGCACGCGAGGTAGTCCTTCATGTACCTCTGGTACTTCCATTCCGTCAGCTTGCGACCGCTGAGCGTCTCCCCATCCACGACGACTTCGGTCGGCTTCTCGTTGAGCCACTGGTTGCGGGCGGGGCCCTTGAGGTCGGCCGGCGGCTCGAGCTTCAGGTCGCGGCGGGTCAGGTCCCTGGCGACAGTCTGCTGGTTCTCGGGAAGGGCTGCGGGGCGGGTTGCGTAGTCGTCAAAGAGCGTGTCCGGCTCGGGGATCTTGCGGTCCTTGAACAGGGCCTTGTTCCGCTCATCCGGCTCCCAGGCGCGGTGAGGGGCCTTCTGGTGCAGCATCAGGAAGAACGGCTTCTCCTGCGGACGGGTCTTCAGAAATTCGACCCCGAGGTCGCCGGTGATGTCGGTGCAGTGCCCCTCGATGTTCAGCTTGTGTCCCGGGACGAGGAACTGCGGATTCCAGTACGCCCCCTGGCCGGGAAGGACGATCCAGCGGTCGAAGCCGGTCGGGTCGGAGCCGAGGTGCCACTTGCCGATCATCCCCGTGTGGTAGCCCCCCGCCTGCAGGTGCTTCGCGACATTGTCGCGCGAGCCGTCAAAGCGGTTGAAGACCGGAACGCCGTTGAGGTGGGAATACTGCCCCGTCAGCAGCGTCGCGCGGCTGGGGGTGCAGATTGAGTTCGTCACGAACGAGTTCGTGAACCGCGCCCCTTCGGCGGCAAGACGATCGAGATGCGGCGTCTTGTTCACCTTTGAGCCGTACGCCGAGATGGCGTGCTCCGCGTGGTCGTCGGAGAAGATAAACAGGATGTTCGGCCGCGCCGGCTCGGCAGCTCGGAGCGTCCCTTGCCGGACACCGAGTGCGAGAAGAAGCGTCAGCGTGGCAAAAAGTGTTCTCATGGCGAGCCTCGGCGAACGATCGAGCGACGGAACTACTTCACTTTCACGAATTCGTACTTGATTCCCAGCGTTCCCGGAGACCGGGCGAGCTCGGTCTCGACCCACTTCGCGAGCTCTTCGTCCGTGATCCGGAGGTTCCGATCCGCGTCGGCCGCACCCTGGTAGCCGGCGGAGAGGATCTGGGCCAGCAGCCCCTGCTTCTCGGGAGTGGGGGGGATCGCTCCCTCCGGCGCCGCGGAGAGGCCGAAGACCGTCGTCCCCGGCGAAGGGGCGTAAACCGCCTTCAGCATGTCAGCGAGAGAGGGCTGCCCCGGCTGGGTCGCGCCGATGTCGATCAGCAGCAACTTGCTCCCGGAGGGACACGCATCGAGCTGCTCGACGATCCAGGCGAGCGGGACGCCGGTCTTTTCGGGGTCGGCCGCTCGAAAATCCCGGAAGGCGAAGACCGGCTGCTTGTCAGGGCTGAGGAGGGCGTGTCCGAAGAGGGAGACGACCACCTGCGATGTCGCATTGGCACTCTTGCAGATGTGCTGGAGCTGGGTCCGGAATTCCTCGGCGGTCGGATCGAGGAGCTTCGGAACCCACTGCGGATCGCACGCGTACCGGGTGAGAAGGATGTTCTGGAAGACCCCGGCGTCGGTCACGGCGCTCGGCAACGGGGGAAGGCTCCGTTCCTGATATCCGGAGGTCCCGACGACGAGCCCCCACCGGTCGTGCAGAACCCCGCGAGTCACGTCGATCGTCG
>JAEYWB010000904.1 GCA_023429275.1 Planctomycetota bacterium | reverse complement strand
CCCATGAAGTCGCCGACGGCCAGCGGTGGGACTTCGGGGTGATGCTTCTGAAGCCCCGCATTGACGAGGGGGAGGACCCGCGTGAGTTCGTCGGGGCCGCCCGCCGCGACGAGGCTTTGCACCTCGCCGAGCAGGCGAAGAGCCTTGCCGAAGTTTTCGATGTGGCCGTCGCGTGAGTCCGACGGCCAGCCGTACTGGCAGCTGAGTCTCAGGTGCTTCCCCCCGTGGTGAATCTCGAGGGTGTCCTGGCTTCCATTCCAGAGGTCGGGCTGGCCGTTGAAATACTCGCCGGCGATCTCGGGGAGGTGACAGTCGTCCCAGAGTTTCCCGACGAGGGCGTCGATCTGGTCCGGAGCGAGGCGGAGCCGCGACTCCCGCGTCCGGTGGTCGCCAGGGACGACAGCCCAGCCATCGTGGCCGATCGAGAGCTCCACTCGCGGCTCGGTTCCCCCCGACCTGACCGATCCCTGTCGGATCCATATGACCGAGGACTTCCGCGGATCGATCTCCTGGTCGCCTTTGAGCCCGGCGATCATCGGCGCCGTCAGTCCTGTCTCCTTCAGTTTCTCGATCACCGCGTTGAGCTCCGCGAAGGTGACCGTTGGAGCCGCGGCGATGCGGGCGGAGCGGGCTTTGCC
This sequence comes from Planctomycetota bacterium, assembly GCA_023429275.1. GTDB lineage: Bacteria > Planctomycetota > Planctomycetia > Planctomycetales > Planctomycetaceae > Planctomyces_A. Next base: position 3,149 of record JAEYWB010000904.1, on the reverse strand, counting down.
GGCAGCCACTCGAATGAGAACCCACTGGGATTTCAGTGGCGCGAGCTTCTCCACGATCCGCGGCACTTCCCCCTCCGGGGCCTCGATGTCGATGTGGATGATCGCCCCCCCAGACGCCTCGGCCGCGGCCTTCTTCGCGGGACTCCCGGAAGCCGGCGGAGCCGCTTCCCTGGCCGCAGGCATCGGCGCAACCGGAGCCGCCACTGGCTTCGCGGGGCTTCGAACCTCAATCGAGCTGTCGTCCGAGGTGACCGACGGATACCGGACATCGACCCGCTTTCCGGCCTCCGGCCCCCCCTCCGGTGCGAGCCGCGTCGCCTTCGCCACCCGTTCGTCCCGGTCCTGCCAGAGATCGAGCGCCGCATCGGTCAGTCCCCTGGGGACCAGAAGCTGCTGGACGCCCGGCTGCCCCTCGACGTCGTGGAACCGTCCCCGCCAGCGCGTGTCCTCCCGCCCGGGAGGAAAGCCATAGAACTCGAGATGGGCGCCGGTCCGTGGCTCGGTCCCGGCAAAGCAGCGGGCCGTCAGCGTCACGGAGGGCGCAGGAGAGAAGTCGAGGACGGCGTTGCCAGCGGTCGCCTCGCTCTTCCTGGCATCCGACGAGAGGGCCGGCAGGTACACCTCCTTCAGGACTGCGCCGCGCCCCTGCCAGGGGCCGAACCACGCTTCGTCCTTCACCCGGACGTCGATCGTCACTCCTGCGGGGATCGGCGGAAGGCGAAAGCGTCCCTCCCTGTCGGTCCGGGCCATCAGCAGTGGCCGCTCGTCGTTGCGAAAGACGCTGTCTGCACCGTCCCCCTGGACGCCGACGTTTGGAACGCCGTTCCCCTTCGCGTCGAGAACGCGCCCCTGGAGGATGACGCCCAACTCCAGCGTTACGGTCGGAAGCCTCACGGACCTGCCGATCGGCAGCGACACGGCGCTGTACTGATCGAGGAACTCGGAGGCCCCCTCCGGACGTTCGTCCCCCGGTGATCGCGGAGGCTGACGCGTTGTCACGAACGGCTGGTCGAACCGGACCATTCCGGTCTCGACTCCCCCTTGCGACCACGGAAGGAGGTAGACCCGAGACGGCTCGTCGTCCGACGGGATGCGGACCCGGTACCGACCTTCGGCGTCGGTGAGGCTGAGGGGCGATGTTCCGACGTACTCGACGTACTCTCTTGCGACATAGACCGGCACTCCGGCGGCGGGCCTGCCGCCGGGAAGACGGACTTCCCCTTCCACGAGCCGACCGGGATCGAGCGAGATCTTCCCGAAGCTGGTCGTCAGCGCCTCGGGATTCTTCAGAGACGTTTGACTCAGTGGGCGATACCCATCTGCCTTGACCACGACGAAGTCTGGATCTGAGACGATTCGGGACACGGCGATCTCGCGTCCCTCGCAGACGGCGGGGAGCACGAACGGGAACTTCCCCTCGCCGTCGGTCGTCGCCTGCCTCGTCGCTAACGGCGCTTGAAACCGACTCGGCCGGGCGGTGTCCCGCTGCACCTTCCAGTCAGCGTCGCGGTATTCGATCCGGACCATCGCGCCGGCGACAGCAGCGCCCGTCACCCGCGAGACGATCTGCGTCTCCAGGAGCATTCGATCGTCTCGCCCAGGGACCCGGACACCCTTGTCGTTCGCCTCGAAGTCGAGGCCTGGGTCGGCCCCCTCCAGCAGCAGCTTCAGGGCGTTTCGGACCGAAATCCCGGACAGCTTCAGGCTGACCGGAGTCCACGGCGAGACGCCTCGAGCCTGGAACGCCCGAAGGTCCAGCGTGATCGGCACACCGTAGCGGGATTCGAATTCGCTCAGGACCTGGATCAGCGGTTTGTCGACAGCAACAAGGTCAACGGGTTCAGCCAGCCGGCCGGCCATGGTTTCCGGCAGGTTCGGCGGCGGGGCCTCTGAGGTTTCCCTGGCGCGGTCCTGCTTCCCGCGGTCCTTCTTCCCTTTGAGGAGAGCCTCTGCGAGTCCCCTGGCCTCGTCGGCCGAGAACCTGCCGGTGATCTGAAGGCGGTCGCCGATGGTGCTGTTGATGATCGGCGCCATCACGATCGTTCCGTCAACGACAATCGCCAGCCGGGCCTTCAGGTGAGCCTCTGTCAGCTTGCGGAGCTGATCGCCCCCCGCCTTGTCGAGCCGGATGGCGATCGTCGGACCGCCCGGTGTGCCGTTCTCGACTTTCGCCTCCTCGACGGACCACGACCCGTCGCCTGCCAGCATGTGCTCGGGCAGGTCGCTCAGAAGAGCCCGACGCCCGCCGTCGACGATGGGGATGTTGATGTTCTCGTTGTCCGGCGACCGGATCGGGAACCAGGCGAATCCCGGAGTCTCCTCCGCTGTCCGTTCCGCGGTGATTTCCCGAAAACGTTTCGTCTTCCAGTCCGCGGGGACCCGTGGTTCCAGTTCGGAGTCCGGCTCGTTCGCGACGAGCCGAAACTCGAGCGGAGGAACCTCCGGATGCTGCTGCAGATCGACCTTCGCCTTCGGCAGCGCCTTTTGGAGCTGCGCGAGGCTGGCCGGACTGACGCGGATCGAGGGATGCCAGAGCCGGAGCTTCTGCAGGGACGGGGTCTTCTCGAGGTCGGCAAGTGCCGCCGCGGACCACGGACCCCAGCCGATGTCGATCGACTCCAGCTTCCGGCAATTGGCGATCGTCCGGAGCCCCTCCTCCGTCAGGAATCCACCGCCGACATGGAGCGTCCGCAGGTCGGAAAGTGCCGTGATCCGGCGGAATCCGGCGTCGGTGATGTACGCGTTCGTCAGCTCCAGGTGCTGGAGACGGGGGAGCTTTTCGAGAACCCGCAGACCTTCGTCATTGAGGAAGGCGTCATAGCAGCACTTCTCCCTCACGGAGGAGTTCCGCGAGACTTTGAGCTGGTGCGAGACGAATGCCGCCTGTTCGGCCGAGAGCGTGGGGATCTGCTCCTTGTACCAGGCTGTTCCGAGCGACAACTGGTAGTTCATGTCGGTCTTGAATGACTCGAGACGCGGCAGCTTCGCCAGGATCGCGAAGTCGGCCGCGGTCCACTGGCAGTTGATGAGTTCCAGCCGCTTCAGCTTTCGGAGGCGGCCGATCACCTCCAGCCCCTCCCGCGTCCGGCATCCCATGATCTGAAGTTCTTCGAGGTCGGAGAGCCGGGCCAGGAGCCGCAGCGAGTCCG
>JAEYWB010000893.1 GCA_023429275.1 Planctomycetota bacterium | reverse complement strand
TGCCACGGCGGACCCTGACGTTCTCGAGGAGTCGGCAGTGGGCGGTCCCCCGGCCGCGGGCCGACAGGCAAACAGGAAAGCGGAGGGCATCGTCGGGATGCCAATGGACCTCGACGAGCGGCTGCTCCTGCGGTGCTGCTTCGGCTTCCCCCGGGACGGTAACCTTCACCAGCGGGTCCTTGAACCGGCGGAGGCGGGTGATGCGGACGATCTGGCGGTGCTCGGGATTGGCGTCGTCCGGATTGCCGGTGCGGGACCCCTTGATCTCTTCGAGCAGAAGGAATTGTCCTACGGCAAGCCGGGACAGTTTCCGGGAGGGGCCAGACTCTCCGGGCGCGGACGGTCTGACATACTCATCGCGGAGAACCGCGGATGTCGCCCCGGCGGGGAGCCAGCACTGGGAGCCATCCCACGTGTAGAACGGGATCTCGTTGAGCGAGGAGGCGAGGCGGATCCGGTCGACCCGCGTCACGCGGCGGGCGATCAGGTCCGGGTGCAGGTCTTCGAGGATCGACCGGTTGCACAGCCCGGGGCAGCGGTCTTCCGACTGATTCGCCACCCGGCGGCGCGTCGTCTCCGACAGGCGATCAGAAGTCTTCCCGACGCTGAGGCGAACGTTTCCGAGGATCCGGTTGACCGGTGGAAGAACCAGGGTCAGGACGTCCATCAGGTCGAAAGGAGGCGAGTAAAGAGCCCTGTCGATCAGTTCGACGGTTTCCGCGTCCGTCTCGGAGATCCATTCACGAATCTGCCTGAATGTCGCCTGACCCGCCTTCCCGAGCGCGAAGAGGAAGTCCAGCGGGGAGGAGACATCCTCAGGCCGGAGCCTCCAGTTCGGATCCGCGCACGGCACCGTTTCAAAATGGACGAGTGGACCGACCGAGCTTCCGAGCCTCTCCAGATGCGAGAGCGACACCGGCTCCGGGGGATCCTCCTGGCCGGGGGGGAGCCCCGCCACAAAGAAGACGTCTTCGGGGTCGAGCTCGTCGTCGGCCGGAGACTGGAGATGGATGAAGGCCCGCGCGTTGCAGCCTTCGTGCAGGATGTAGTCCACGAGCCGCGCATGGCGGCGGACGGAAATCCGCCGCCGGGCGGTCCGGAGGTACGCCTCCGTGGCGACCGCGTCCTGCTGGTAGCTGAGGTGGTCGCCGAGGTAGGCGAACAGTTCGACGAGCATCATCCCGACGTCGGGGATGTGCCGTTCCTTCCACTCGGGAAGCGTGACCGAGAGGCGGTCGAGCAGGAGCCGCCGGAGTCGGCCGTAGTCGCGGGCGAGGTAGTCGATCTGCGGCGGGGGGATTTTCGGGTCGGAGCAGGGGTAGACTTCGTCGTCGCCGTCTGGGTCGAACCGGAAACTGGCGGACGCGAACCGCGGGTCGATTTTCCGCCGCTCCGGGTCCGTAATCGTCAGCCGGTAGGGGGACAGATCCCCCCGCCGCGGGAGGATCAGCGCGAGATGGAACCCCCTCTTGACCAGTTCCGATTCCGCGCCGAGCCGAGCGAGGGGGACGACGATCAACACCGACAGGTCGGCGACGGTCCGCCCCCCCTCGATCCGGAAGTGATCGAAATCGAGGTCCGCGAGTCCCTCCGGATGCTGAAACGACACGTACAGGGCCGTGCAGTGCCTCGGGTCGAATCCGCCTCGCCTGTTCTTCGCAATCTCCTCGCGAATGGCCTCGGGCAGAGGACGATCCGCGGGGGCCGCTTCGACGTAGTCGAGCCCATTGACGGAGCATTCCCCCTGCGCCTGGTGTCGCATCCGGCGGCGGTCGTCGATGCAGGTGAGGAGCGGGTCCATCATACGGAGCGGCTCCTTTCGAAGACGTCCGTCCGCTCGTCGCCGGTCCGCAGGATCACGTAGGCGATCTCGATCCGGAGAGTCGAGTCGACCGCGGTGACTGCCAGGTTCTTGAGTTCAATCACATCCCCCAGGGAGGATTGCAGCCCGGCCTGGATCGTGGCTTCGAGCGCCGAGGCCAGGCTGACGCTGTTCGGGGCGAACACGAGCCCCAGGACGCCGCTGCCGAAGTCGGGGCGGTTGACCCGTTCCCCGGGGGCGGTGAACAGGAACTCCTCGATCATGTTTCGCACGTGCCGCGCGGCATCCGCCACCGCGGTCCGCCCGCGGGTGTCGAACTGCCAGGGATAGTGGATGTGCAGCGGCATGACGGATTCAGCCCGGCCCGTGGATTCGGGATACGCCCTCGGGAATGTCGATCGATTCGGTTGGTTTCAGTTCGCCCGGATCGAAACCGGGCGCGCGTCCCTGCGGCGTCTGTGCTGCGGTCAGGTCCCCGTGACCCGGGCCTGGGTCGTGACGACCCGCATCGGCAGCCCGGTCGCGGCGCAGGCGGACTGGCTGTCTAACTGCACGACCGGCTGCCCCAGTGCGAAGACCCGTGTGGCGGTCAGGGTCCATTGCCCGGTCGCGCAGAACGGGGCCGGGACCCCCGCCTGAGGACAGCCCGAGATCAGGTACGGAATCGGCATCGTGACGATCGGCTGCCCGCTGACGAGGACCCGCGGGATCGTCGACGTCGGCTGGGCGGGCGCCCCGTGCGAGCACATCACCGAGGCGCCGAGATGGACGAGGAAGCCGGGCATGGTCGATCAGGTTCTTCGGGACGAAGATGAGGTTGGACGAGGCGATCGGTCGGGGCCGATCACATCACCGTCAATGCGCCGCTGTTGATGTCGACGATGTTTCCGATCAGGGAGATCGTGGCCCCCTTGCCGTTGGTAATCGTGATCCCCAGGTCCGTCACGGAGATCATCGAACCGGTCGTCGTCCGGAGCTGGATTCCTCCCGTCGGCCCCGGGAGGTCGGTCACGACGAGGCTGTTCTGGGCGACAGTCTGCAGGGTGATTGCGGGAATCCCCGGCGGGATCTCCTTGGCCCGGTTCGGGACCTCCGCGGCGGTGCCGTAAAAGCAGCCGGTCCAGATCGGGTAGTCAGGATCTCCCTGCTCGAACTCGATCCAGACCCCCGCGTTGATGAGGGGGACGCTGAAGATCCCCAGCTGGGCCCCGCCGACGGGGACGCAGGGGAGCGCCCAGTTCAAGAGCGGAAGCGGCGAGATCTCCGGCACCATCACCTGGATCCGCCCGAGCTGCTTCACGTCGATGTTGTTGATGACGGTCCCGCGGTACTTGCCATAGAACTCGCGGGTCGAGCCGCGGGGGGAGCCGGAGGTGTGGGACGGGGAAATCATCGGATCGCCTCAGAGGGACACGGTGGACATGAGGCCGTCGCGGCGGAGCTCGAAAGACTGCGTGTAGCGGCCCCGCTGGATGCTGTGGGTCACCTCGCTGACGTAGTACAGGCCGTCGAACGGAGCGGTCGCCCCTCGGACGATCACCGGACTGCGAGCCCGCAGGACGTGCCCGTACCGCAGGACGTTGAGCGACCCGGTGCCGAAGACGGTGTCCTGGCTGCGGCTGGCGGCCGCGAACCCCTCTACCAGCGATTCCGCGAGGGATTTCTTTGACGTTCCCACGACGCGGGTCGTGAGCGGCGGCCGCGGCCGGATGAGGCCCATCGGCGGGCTCAGCGGGCTGAACGTCGGGATCGACACGGGGATCGCCATCTTGGTGATCGGCTCGTGCAGCGTGATCGTCGGCTGCTCATGCCGCGAGGTGTCGATCCGGAAATTGAGCTGCTCGACGTTCCGGTTCGGACCCATCGTGGCATTCAGCGGCGCCTGCGGAACACCGACCTTCGTCGGGGGGCCCCAGTAGGCGGTGCTCGTCCTGGGGGCCGGTCCCGGCAGCAGGAAGAACTCGTTCCCCGCCAGCTCCGCCAGGTGCTGCACGTAATGCAGGTCGGTCCCCTCGTGGACGGGGCTCCGCTCCATCGGATCGGGAATGGCGTCGCCGATCGACGGGACAACCAGCGGCAGGAAGCCGTACTTCGCATAGCGGGCGAGGATCAGCCCGACCCGCGCCGTCGGCGGCATCCCCATGTACTGCATCATCCCCGTCCGGTCCTCGCGGTCCATCAGCTCCGTGAGTCCCCGTCCCTGCAGGACCAGGACCGGCTGGTCCCCCTGGCTGTCCATCTGGTGGTGGACCATCACTCCGTCGGCGATGACGTGCGGCGTCCCCAGCAGGGTGACGATCAGGATCACGCGGAACTCGGGGGACTGGGCGCCCGCGAGCACGAGATCCGTCGTCAGCCTGGTCCGTCCCGAGAGGCGGAACCGGAGCTCGAAGCCATCGTCTCGGCCGCCGCGGGTCGTGACCGTCGCCGACTCGAGGAGCTCGACGACGTTCGCCGGGAGCGGCGTCGGCACGGTCGGGCCGGCAAGGATCGTCAGTGTGGGAGGACTAGACATGGTGAGACGCGGCGATACCTTCGGGGAGGGTGATCAGGATCCGTCGTCCGACCGTCTCGGTCAGCTCGCCGGGGCGCATCGCGCCGTTCGCGTCACACAGCCGCCAGTACTGTTCCGGATCGCCGAAGTACTGAGCGGCGATCCGGTCGATCCGGTCCCCTTCGACAATCGCGTGCTCGCGGACCGCAAAGAACCGGTCGGGGCGGGGAAGGAACCGGCGGCTCAGGTACGCCACCTCCATTCCTCCTTCGATCTCGAGCGTCTGGACCGGGATACCGTGATAGCGGCTCGTCGGTGGGTAGAGGGTTTGCTCCAGGGAACCGGGCTGCGGGAGCGGAAGCTGGTTCGGGTTCATACGGGGGCACCTCGAAGGCTCAACTGACCGATCTGGCTGCCAACCTTGGCCGCGAGAGCCTCCTTCTGCTTCTGGTAGACCATGTAGAGATTCGAGCCGACATGCTGGAATCCGAGGTCCGTGACGCTGAGGACCCTCATCCCGAGGCTGACGACGGCCCGGATGGGATTCAGTTCCGGATCGAAGAACTCCTCGGTGACGGCGAAGTCGGTGATCCGGACCGGGACGATCCGCGACTTGCCCCAGACGAACACGGTGAGGGGAGCCTCGGTCACGAACACCTCGATGGCGCTCGTGTTCGAGGCGCTCTTGCTCTGTTCGAGCTTGGTGCTGTGCGGATAGATCGTCAGCTCGAGCGCCGCGAGAAGCGGCTGAATGCCATGCTGAACCGTGTCCTGGTTCCGGTCCGGTTGCTCCAGCTGATCGGCCGCATCGACGATCGCTTCGAGCTTGATCGTCTCGATCGGTGGTCCGCTGAGCCGGGCGGGGTCCGAACGGTTCTGCCCGTCCGGCTCCACGAACTGGGCCTGCAGGGTTCGCGTCAGCTTCTCGGGGTTGTACTGCAGAGGGATCTCGCGCAGCACATTGCCGTCCGGGGACATCAGGACGATGCCGGCTCGTGTGAGCTTCGGAGTGCGGGGGAAAGAGGACATGCGGCCCCTGAAAAGGGATCTCCCGTTGAACAGAATTCAGTTCACGCATTTCAAATGCGGAGTGAGCAGGCGTCGAGGTGCGACAAAGGGTTTGCGGTTCGCGTGTGGGTGAGGAGCTGGGGAAGCCCTGAGGAACACATGGGGAGAGAGATCGTGATCGATTCCAGTGTTGCATCCGCCGGACTGCCGATCGTCGGGGATGAGATGGAGCCGCGTTGTCCGGGAGATCCTGAATCCGCATGGGTGAGCCGATCGGTGTTTCGAAATGCGTCAGAATGCAGGACGGCTGGCCAACCCGTCAGGGCCTGCGCGATTCCAGTAAAGCAGGCTCGTGAGTCGGGCGCCTAAATGCCTTCCGGGTTATCCCGGATACCTCTTGTTATCTAAGAAGATGCGGGGACATTTCGCGTTGCTATTCGATGTGCGGCCTATTGACAGACGCTTAGATGTTCTCCAAAGTCAACATGCTTCCCCAGCGCCGTCAGGCGGGCCAGATAGGGAAGGCGGCGGGAATGAAGGCGGATGGAGTCGCGTAGGGCAAACGGCACTCCATTTCGCAGGCGGACTATGGCCTCATTTATCCAAGGGGGATTTCCCTCCGATTGGGCGGTCGGACCGCGACGCGCCGCGATAGAACTCTTGCTTCAGGCCGAGGGCTGTGCCCGGGATACCCGGTGCGATATCTGGGACTTCGCCGTCGAGTTCCCGACGCTGCGGGCGGCGGGGCTGACCGAGACCGACCTGCGGTGGATGCTCAAGAAGGAGTTCCTGCTCCATCGGCTGGAGACGACTCCTGTCAACGAGTCGACACGCTGCTTCCTGGGGAACGCGGGGCTGAAGTTCACGCTCGATTCCTGCTTCGTCCTCACGGGCCCCGGAGAGAGCCTTCTTCGTTCGATGCTCCATCCCGACGTGGCGTCGCTCCCCCGAGCCGATGGAAGGGGTCTTCACGACGGACGGCACGTTGCCAACGGCACGCTCAATCGGGCGGCCGCTCCGTTGAACGGCCATGGGAAGGTCTCCCGCGGCGCTCCGGAGATGGAGGAGGAAGACGAGAGGATCTTTGTTCCTCTGACAAAGCTGTCGCCGTCTGCGATGGACGACCTGGCGAATCCGGGCCCGGTTTCAGGGAACGGCAACGGGAATGGCTATTCCGCCACGGCAGCGACGATCGTGCGGCCACTTTCGTTCGGAGAAACGCTGGCGAAAACGTCGCACGAAGGGGATCTTCAGCGAATCGCCCCGGCGGCGCGGCCGCGGTGGGATGACGACCGCAAGGAGCTGTGGTTCGGGTCGGTGCTTGTGAAAAAGTTCCGGTTCCGATCGCCGAACCAGGAGATGGTCCTGATCGCGTTCGAGGAAGAGCACTGGCCGGCGAAGCTGGATGATCCGCTGCCGCCGGTCCCGAATCAGACCAGCAAGCAGCGGCTCCACGACGCGATCAAGAACCTGAACCGCCATCACCTCCACCGCGTTCTCCGATTTACGGGAGACGGGACGGGGGAAGGGGTCCGGTGGGAGCGGGTCGGTTAAGTGGCCATGCCGCCCGTGTTTGAGGTCCAACAATCAATGGACGTGGCCTACGGCTTGTCGCGCTCGTAGGTTCGAATCGCCCGAAACTCTCGATCGAGCTTGAAGTGCTCTTTGATCTGCTCGAACGGGGCGGAAACGGACAAGTCTTTTCCCCCATCGGGATTTGACCACGTCGCCCAAACGAGCGGTTCACCATTTCTGGCGACCTCAGCGCTCGCAATGAAGACAACGCGGCTCAGGTCCCGGAGCTCTGCAGACTGCGGATACGTCTCAGCCTTTTCCCCGTCCTTTTCGACCCTGAGCTTCAGAACATTGCCCCCGGTAATGATGTTGAGGTTTTCGCATTCGACGGATGAATTGGGATGACCAAGTAGAAGGACCTCAATCTTGGCTTCTGGCTTTGCGTGGAAAGTGATCGATCCTCTGACGGAAGCCAGATTCACATCATTGTGGACATTCCAGACGAGGATGAGCTTCTTTCCATCTGTAGGACGCCAGACCTGATTCCTTCCCCAGGCGTATTTCCGATCATCGAGCTTTGTCTTCCGGGCCGCATCTGCCGACGTGTCAGCCGGATCCGCCTTCTCGTCGGGATCGCGAACGGTGCGCTGTAGGCGGAGGACGTCGGAATCCAACGAATTCCTCGCTGCAAAATATGGAAGCGGTTTCCCAAGACGAATCTTCTCGTCCTCCTTCTTGGGGGCCTCTGGCGTTGCTTCACCTTCAATCCAGCATTCCACAGGCGGGCCATAGAGGAAGGTCCTCCGTGTATGCACCGCATAGCGTTCCTCGTGCAGGACCTCGACAGGACACAATCGGCAGCAGCAATAGCCGCATGAGCAGCGGCACTGAACCTGGTACTGCAGCCGGAGGATATTCCGCTTCTGGTACTCCTCGACGGTCAACTGCCGCGTGATGAACGGCTTAACCTCGCCGATCGTTCCCCATTCGATGATCTGAATCCGCTCCTTCTCGTCCGCGGCACGGGCGTTCCATGGCGCCACGAGAACGAACAGCAGCATCAACACGCTTTGAGTCTTCGTTTGGAGCATCGCTCTCCCCTTCTGGGGCGGGACCGGATGGTGGATCGGATTCGGCGGGCCCGCCTCGAATGAAGCCGCGGCCACTCCAGCCCACACATGCTCGGAGTTCGGCCCGCCGGTTCAAGGTCGGGGTGCGTGTCGCGATGGGGATGCCTTGGGGAATGCCGGCTGCGCGGGATTGGGCCATCGCCCTTCCCCAGGCGAGACGTAGCGGGCCGGTCAAACGCCGAGATACTCGCCAATCATCTCTTTCGACACTCGTTCCGGGCCCCCCTGAAAAAGGTGCAGCAACATGCCCAGTGCAGCCACGATCAAATCGGAAATCGCCATCAAGGATGGGCCGAAGGAATCTCTCAAGGACTTCGCCATCGACGTCGATGCCTACCTGCCGGTCAGCACGACCATTCCCTCAAAGCCCGAGGAAGGGAAGAACTGCACCACGGTCATCCTCGACGCCGGCAAGCGGGCCTACATCCAGTTTCTGCTCCTGCACGTCGCATCCGGCCAGTACCTGACGCAAATGTGCCCGAAGAGCGAGGTCTCTTTGCACCTCCAGTTCGCCGGAGACGGCATCGAGGAATGGGATGACAACCGTGACACGATCCGGCTCGAAGCGCCGCTTCTGCTGATGGGCTACTCGCTGACGCTCCTCCCCGAGAAGGTCGAGCGGATCCTCGTGCAGAACATGGCCAACACGAATCTCGATCTCAAGATTCTGATCGGCAAGACAATGAAGCCGCGGATGACCGAGCCGCAGATCAAGCCGCAGATGTTGAAAGTGAAGTAACCGCGGGTCTCAAGCCGCTCCGTTGCCTCTTCTCCGCCGGCGGTCGCTGATCTGCCGGTCTCCCCAGGCTTCGACCGCACTCCACCATGCCCATCACACCGACCTACCCCGGCGTCTACATCGAGGAACTCCCGAGCGGCGTCAGGACGATCGTCCCTGCCTCGACCGCGCGGACCGCCTTCATCGGGCGGACCGTCCGCGGGCCGGATAACAAGGTGACCCGCATCCAGAACTTCGGCGACTTCTCGCGGATCTTCGGCGGGCTCGACGTCCGGATGACGCTGCCTTACGCCGTTCAGCTGTTCTTCTCGCATGGCGGCGGCGACGCCCTGATCGTCCGGGTCGCCAACGAAGATGCCGTCGCCGCGACCTCGACCGTCAACGGACTGCCGCTTCGGGCCGCCGGGCCGGGGGACTGGGGGCGGTTCCTCCGTGTCCGCATTGACCACAAGGTCAAGCCCGGCGCGGACGGCAATCCGCGAAGCGACCTCTTCAACCTCTCGGTCAGCCTCCTGATTCCCGAGGCGGACGTCCGGATCGATGAGGACTTCCGGAACCTGTCGATTGAGCCCAACGAGCCCCGGTACTTCGTGACGGTCCTCGAACAAGACTCGCTGCTCGTCGAATCGGCCATCGCCGCGGGTGTGGCGATCGATCGCCCCGGGCCCCATGCGGACCTTCCTGCGACTGGGGACCGGAATCCGTTCGGTGCGGCGGACCGGTTCACACAGTTCGATGCCAACGGCGTCGACGGCGGCAACATCGACGATGCCGAGATCCTCGGCAACGAACAGCGGAAGACAGGGCTGCACGCGCTCGATCGGTGGGAGGCGGAGTTCAGCCTCATGGTCATCCCCCCATTGACTCGAGACCTCGACGTTTCCCCGGAGACCCTGGGAGAGGCCGCTCGCTACTGCCAGAGCCGGCGGGCGATGCTGATCGTCGACCCCCCGGTTGGCTGGACGGAGCCGGCGAATGCCGAGGGACAGATCGATCAGGTCCGCGACGCCTTCGGCCCCGCCAAGAAGAACGCTGCCATCTTCTTCCCCCGAATCAAGCTCCCCGACCCTCTCAAGGAGAACCGTGCGGTCGAGTTCGCCCCCTCCGCGGCGGTCGCCGGGATCTGCGCCCGGACCGATGCCGCCCGAGGCGTCTGGAAATCCCCGGCCGGCATCGAGGCGGGGTTCGTCGGCGTCAGCGCGTTCACGATCAAGATGTCCGACCCCGAGAACGGGCGGCTCAACCCCCTGGGGATCAACTGCCTCCGCAACCTTCCCGGCGGGATCGGGAAGGTTGTCTGGGGCTCCCGGACGCTCGACGGAGCGGACCGCCTCGCGTCCGAGTGGAAGTACCTCGCCGTCCGGCGGATGGCGCTCTTCCTCGAAGAGAGCCTGTTCCAGGGGACGCAGTGGGTCGTCTTCGAGCCGAACGACGAGCCGCTGTGGGCCCAGATCCGGCTGAACCTCGGAGCCTTCATGCAGGGACTCTTCCGCCAGGGGGCCTTCCAGGGGCGATCGCCGCGCGAGGCGTACTTCGTCAAGTGCGACAAGGAGACGACGACCCAGAACGATATCAACCGCGGGATCGTCAACATCGAAGTCGGCTTCGCCCCGCTCAAGCCGGCCGAGTTCGTGATCATCAAGATCCAGCAGATGGCGGGCGAGATCGAAACCTGACGCGGCACTCTTCCGGCTCCCGCGCTGCGGCCCTTCTCTCTCCTGATCCAACGCTCCTTTCGACGAGACGCCCACCATGGCCCAGTTCAGCGTCAACTCCACCCGGTTCGACCCCTACAAGAACTTCAAGTTCCGTGTGAAGTGGGACGGCAAGTTCGTCGCCGGCATCAGCAAGGTGACCGGCCTCAAGCGGAAGACCGAGGTCGTCTCGCATCGGGAGGGTGGCGATCCGAGCTCCAGCAGGAAGTCTCCCGGCCGGACGGACTACGAGGCCGTGACCCTTGAGCGGGGGGTGACGCACGACACCGAGTTCGAGGTCTGGGCCAACAAGGTCTGGAACTTCCAGTCGGGGCTGGGGTCGGAGGTCTCCCTCAAGGACTTCCGCAAGGACATCATCATCGAGGTCTACAACGAGGCGGGGCAGCTGGCGACCGCCTACACCGTCTATCGTTGCTGGATCTCGGAATACCAGGCGCTTCCCGATCTCGACGCGAACGCGAACGCCGTCGCCATCCAGACCATCAAGCTCGAAAACGAGGGCTGGGAGCGGGACTACTCGGTCAACGAACCGACCGAGGAATCGTTCAAGGAACCGGCCTGACCAGCGATTCCCTGAGGCGGCCCCCCCGAGTCGGAGACCGCCAGGCTGTCTGGAGGCCCGACGAGGTCGGCCGGCTGCGGGGAGCGGGAGAGAGCAACCAGAATCATGGCTCCCTTGGCACCTCTCGAACTCCTGTCGGTCTGGGAACATGCCTACGGCCGGTCCCCTCTCGAACGGGCTTTGGTCTTTCTGGCGGGGCTCTTCCCCGGCCAGGCGCTCGACGACCTGCTGGTCTGGCCGATCGGCTACCGCGACCGGCAGATCGCCCGGCTGCGACAGCGCCAGTTCGGGAGGGTCGTCCGCAGCGTCTCCGAGTGCCCGCGGTGCGCCGAGTCGGTCGAGTTCGAGATGGATCTCCAGCACTGCTTCTCGCCCCAGGCTCCCATGCCCGCTCCGGCGGAAGTCCAATTTGAGGATGGCCGGCTCCTGACCGTCCGCCCGCTCCACACCGCCGACCTCATGCAGGTTCGGCCAGAGGATGGTGAGGCGACCCGGACCCTCCTCGAACGATGCGTCCGGACCAACCCCCTTGAGCCGGGCGAGCTCCTCACCGACATCGAGCGATCCGCCGTCTCCCGCAAGCTGGAAGAGATCGATCCCGAGGCGCGGATCGAGATCGCGCTGACCTGCCCCGCCTGCGGAGCGGCCTGGAGCGGAACATTCGATATTGCGGCGATCTTCTGGGCGGAGCTCAACGCCTGGGCCCGTCGCACGCTTCAGGAAGTTCACGCGATCGCCTCCCGCTACGGCTGGTCGGAACGGGAGATCCTGGGGATGTCCCCCTGGAGGCGGCGGGTCTACCTGGGTCTCGTGGGGGCCGGCACGGGAGCGGGAACCCTATGAGCGAGTTCGTGCAATCGCTGCTCGACCGGCTCTCGGGTGCGGAACCCGCGGCCGTCGCGGTCCGTCCGCAGCTCCCCTCCCGGTTCGAGCCGTTCTCTCTCTCTCCCGATCCCTGGTCGGATGGCGCCGCCGAACCCGAACAGGAATCCGCAGAGGTCCCGCCGCCCCGTCTCGGTTCTCCCGAGGAGTGGGGCGCGAGGCCACACCAGGTCCTCCCTTCCTCCCTCGCCTGGACCCCGCCCGCGATCCCGAACGTCCCTTCTCCAGCGGCGCTCGGTTCGGTCCTCGAAACGCCTGCGTCAGTCCCGCCGCGGCGGGATGCTCCGGACCTCGAGAGCCGCACCTCCACCCCTCGTCGACAGCACGACGACACTTCCGTTCTCGATGAGCGATTCCATCAGCTCGACATCGCGATGGCTCGCCTGCAGCGAGATCGAACGACTCCCTCAATCGTCCCTTTCACGCCTGACAGCAGGCCGGACCTCCCTCAGGGCGAGGCACTTCGGACGCCGTCCCCGGCAGTTCCCGCGATCGACGTCGCCGCTGTTGAGACATCTCCCTTCAGGTCGACTGAGGAATCGGGGGACAAAACGCAGAGCCGATCGCCTGCGCCCCGCCTCGTGCCAGCGATCGAACCCCTCGCGAACGATCGCGCGCGATCGGCCGAGCCCGGCGACCTGGACGAGCGGTTGCGGCGCTTCGACCGGGAGATCATCCGGCTCCGAGGGAACGCCGCGAGGCTTAGTCCTCAGTCCGATCCGGCGGTTCCTCCTGATTCGGGGTTCGTTCGGGACGGAGCGGAGGTCGCGCCGCCGCGGCCGTCCGCCTCCACCCCGGGCCGGACGTCGCCGGAATCCGCGGCCATCTCTTCTCCGCCGGCCTGGCCGGAGATTCCCCGCCTGGAAGCCCTGGAGTCAGAGCCAGCCGCTTCGACCGTGACGATCTCGATCGGCCGGATCGAGATCCGCGCTCCGCAGCCCGCGGCTCCCGCAGCGGCCATCCGTGCTCCGGCCCGCCCCTCCAGGGTGGTGAGTCTCGACGACTACCTCCGTCAGCGGGGAGGCCGCTCATGAGCAACGCGCTCGCCATCGCCGGCGTCACCGCCACGCTCCGCCGCAAGCTGCTCGACGCCGGAATCGGCTTCGTGACGACCCTTCCGCCCGACCAGGCGGCGACCGACTCCCATTCGGAGCGGGTCAACCTGTTCCTGTACGACCTGGTCCCCAACGCGGCCTGGCGGAACCGCGAGATCCCGGGTCAGGTGAAGCCGGGCGAGACCGGGTTCCCGCCGCTCGCGCTCAACCTCTATTACCTGCTGACCGCCTACGGCGACGAGACCGCCTCGCTGCTCGACCACCGCCTTCTCGGGCGGGCGATGGCGATGTTCCACGACTCGGCGATCCTCATCCCCAAGGACATCGAGGAGGCGACCGCCGAGATCCGCGACGATTTCCTCGGTGCGGTTCCCGACCTGCATCAGCAGATCGATCGGGTCCGGATCACGCCGCACACGCTCAGTGTCGAAGACAAGTCGAGGCTGTGGGGGACGTTTCAGACGCAATACCGGGTGTCGGTCGCGTTCGAAGTCTCGGTGGTCCTGATCGACAGCGTCCGTCAGCCCCGCACGGCGCTCCCGGTCACGCGCCGCGGACGGGACGATCGAGGCTGGGAATCGACCGCCACGCTCGGGCCGATCCTCGACCGCCTCGACTACCGCGATGTCCTCGCGGCACGCAGTCCCGCGTTCCCTTCGGCGGCTTTCCCCAAGAACGGCGATCCCCCGCCGATCCTCACGCTGCACGGCACCGATATCCCGGTCACCGAGTGTGAGCTGTTGATCCGCGATCCGCGGTCGACCGAGGGAGACGGAATCGTCGCGCGGATCAAGCCGCTCGAGCCGAGCACGCGCGACCGCGTCCGGTTTGTGGTCTCGCCGACCCATCCGGGAGCGAAGTGGGTCTCGGGGCTCCTGACCGTGGCGGTCGGGTATGCCACCGATCCCGAGCACCCCAAGACCAGTCCCGCTCTCCCGCTCGCTCTGGCGCCGCGGCTCAAGCTCAACTCGGCCGGGCAGGTGCTGTCGATCCCCTCGATCGACGGGACCCGCAGCCTCCTCACAGTGGCTTGCGACCCGCCTCTGGCGACCAACGATGGCGTCTTCCTGATCCTCGACGAAGTCATCGACGCGGCGCGGCTGGCAACGCTCAATCGCCGGCCTATCGCCCGGCAGCTGCCCCTGCGGCGGGAGGCCGCCAGCCATTCCCCGACAACCCCCACGTTCGACGCCACGGGAGTTCCTCCGGGGATCTATCGCGTTCGCCTCCGGGTGGATGGCATCGACAGCCACGTGATGCGGCTTCGCGGAAGCGTCCTCGATCTGGACGATTCCCAGGTGCTCGTGAAGACCTAGCCCCCAACCCCAGGCGGGACCCCTTTTGGACCCGGAGCAGAACAACACCGCCTTTCTCAACGCCGCGCTGCGGGAGCTGCGGCTGCAGCTCGTGGCGTTCGCCCGCGCCCAGCGGGGAGTCGGCCCCGAAGAGGGAGCCGCGCCGCAGCTCGAGTCGTTGCGAACGGAGATCGCCGAGCGGGCACGCCGCGATCCCCCGCCCCCCCTCGAGCGGCTGACGGAGCTGTTCGGCCTGTCGAAGTTCGAGAGATCCGTCCTGTTGCTGGCCGCGGCGGCTGAGCTGGACCGGGCCGTCCCGAGCCTGTGCGGCGAGGCGCTCGGGGGGGACGAGAACGCACCGACACTCGGTCTCTGCCTTGAGCTGTTCGACGAGCCGCGGTGGGACATCCTCTCTCCGGATCGCCCACTGCGGCGGTGGCAGCTCCTCGAGATCCTTCAGCGGGGATCGCAGCCCCTGACGGCGAGCCCCCTCCGGATCGACCCGCGGATCCTGCACTTCCTTCGCGGTCTTGAAGTCCGCGACGAACGGCTCGCTTCGCACACCTGCCCGTTCGATGTTGACCGGGCGAGTCCCCTCGCCACCTCCCAGGCACAACTCCTCGCGGAGATCGATGCGGCCTGGCAGGCCGAGGAGTCCGGGCCGAGAGAGAGAGAGGGGACGCCGCCGTTGTTTGTGCTGACCGGAGCGGACCGCCTCGCGAAGCAGACGATCGCAATCCGGCTCTCGAGAAGCCGGGCATGCGAGATCCGCCGCCTTCCGGCACTTCTGCTTCCTTCGGACCCGGCCCAGGTTGAGTTGCAGGCGCGGCTCTGGAATCGCGAGGCCGCGCTCTCGCCGATTCTCCTGTATGTCGATGCGGCGGAGACCGACGCGGCCACGCTGCAGCGGTTCTCGCCCCTGATGCGGTTTTTGTCGCTGTGTTGGTGTGTGGCCTGGGTCGACCTCCCGGAGCCGGTCGAGATTCCGGGACGCCGCATCGAGGTGGTCGACGTCAGCCTTCCAACCCGTGGGGAACAGCACGCTGCCTGGCTCGCCTCGATGACGCTCCCCGACCCCGGGACCGCCAGGCGGTTGGCGGGTCAGTTTCAGTTTCCCCTCGTCCGGATCACGGAGATCGCCGCTGCTCCGTCGCGACGGCCGGCGGGGAGCGATCGGGAACCGCTCGAGGCGCGGGAAGCGGCAGAGAGCATCTGGGACCGATGCCGCGAAGCGTGCCGCGCGGGAATGGACGCTCTCGCCCGGCGCATCGATCTCAAGGCGGGCTGGGAGGACCTCGTCCTTCCCGAGGAGGAACAGACGCTCCTGGGAGCAATCGTCGGTCAGGTCCGACATCGACTGACCGTCCTGGAGGACTGGGGGTTCGAGGCCCGGTCCAACCGGGGACTGGGAGTGACCGCCCTCTTCTCCGGCGAAAGCGGGACCGGAAAGACGATGGCCGCGGAGGTGATCGCCCGGGACCTCCGCCTCGACCTGTACCGCATCGATCTCTCTCAGGTGGTCAACAAGTACATCGGCGAGACGGAGAAGAACCTCAAGCGGGTGTTCGACGCCGCCGACGCCTCGGGGGCGATCCTGTTCTTCGATGAAGCGGACGCCCTGTTCGGCAAGCGGAGCGAGGTTCGCGACAGCCATGACCGCTACGCCAACATCGAGGTCAACTACCTGCTTCAGCGGATGGAGGGATACCGGGGCCTGGCGATCCTTGCGACGAACCTCAAATCGTCGCTCGACTCCGCTTTCCTGCGACGGCTGCGTTTCGTGATCGATTTTCCCTTCCCCACGGCTTCCCTGCGGCGGCGGCTGTGGGAACGGGTCTTTCCCGGCGCCACACCGCTGGACGGCCTGGACCTCGACCACCTCTCGAAGCTGCATCTCGCGGGGGGGAGCATTGCCAACATCGCGCTGAACGCCGCCTTCGCCGCCGCTGCGATCGGGGCTCCGGTCACGATGCCGGCCATCCTCGCCGCCGCCAAGGCGGAGTATCGAAAGCTCCAGCGTCCGTTGAATACCGCCGAGTTTACCTGGCGCCGCCCGGGCGTCTTGAACGGAACTTGATCCGACACCCGTCCCCCTGCCTCTCCTCCCGGTCATGCCCGCACAGTTCTCGCTTCGGATTGACGAGCTCGTCCTGCAGGGGGTGACGCTGGCGCCCCACGAGGCGGTGCAGTTCGAGAGATCGCTCATCCGGACGCTGGACGAGCTGCTCGCTCAGAACCCCGACTGGGGAGAGCCTCGCGGGGTGGACCGGGTCGCCCTGACGCTCGATCGCTCGGGGCCGGGGCATTCGTCGTCGCCCTTCGGCTGTGCGGAGGCGCTCGGGGCTTCCGTCGGCCGGACACTGGCCGGCCATGTCTTCCATCCGTCATCAGGCGAGGCTCCTTGCTGAAGTCTCCTCTCCCGTCGAACGCCGCCACGCGGGCCCTCAAGGGAGGAGCGCCGATCGCGAAGCCGCGTACGGAGAATGAGGACGAGCCGCAGCGCAAGCGCCGCCGCCCGACGTCGCTCGGGACGGAACCGGGCCTGGAGGGTCTCGCCGCACCCGCCGAACAGGACACCCCGGGGCTTCCCCAGGCTCTCCCCGGTGCCGGCGAGCCGGCCGCTCAAGACAGGCCCCTCCCTCCGCTGGCGAGCCTGGCTCCGGTTCACACGGCGATTTCTCTGCCGAACGCCATCGCCCCCCTGGAATCGGCGAACGACCTGGTGAGCCTCCCCGCGGCCAGCGATCGTTCGGCCCTGGCGGTCACCCGCGATCCCCTTCGCGACCTTTCCTCAGCCGCCGAAAGGTCACCAGTCCCCCACGCCGTGTCATCCCCTCCCCCCTTGTCCTCTCCTTCTTCCAGGGCGGACAAGGCCGAGGTCGCGACGCAGGCTGAAGCCGAGGAGCAGGTTGAGACGCAGTCCCGTACTGAGCAGAACCAGGAGGAGGCCGCAGAGACTGACGTGGGGCGATCCGGAGGAACATCGTCCCTTGCGGCACACTCGGTCCAGCCTCCGGCAGCTTCGGGACAAGAGGCGGAAACCTCACTTGAGGGGGTCGCTCCGGAGCGAAGGAGCGTCAACAGACGTGCGGCCGCGACCCCGGCGCCGGAGGCCGCCGCTGGGGACGTCGCCTCCCCGAGTGCGCCGCAGACCGTCGCTTCGGATGCAAGCGGAGCAAAGTCCGAATCGTCATCCAGCATCTCGATGCCGCCCGTCGAGAATGCCGGTCAGATCGTGGCTCAGTTGACGCAGGTCAGTCCGACGCAGTTGTCTGCAGCCTATTCCGCCGGCCGCGATGCGTTCTCGTCCGCGCTCCAGGTCCAGCGAGACACCGTCCAGGCGCAGCTGCCCGTGGTCGCCGCCCCGACGGGAATGCCCAGCCAGCCTGGCGAGCCGGAGGTCGAGGCCGAAGCCGCGCCGGAGACCGCCGCGCCGACCAGTCTCCTGGCGACTGCGCCGGTCTCCCCGGCCAACGGGCAGGACTACGAGACGCGGGTTTCCGAGCCGCCGCCCCTGCGACAACCCTCCACCCGGATCGAGGGGAACGACAATGCCGAAGCGGGCGATGCCTCAGTCAGCGAGAGTGCGCAGTCCGCGCTGACGGAGGTCCGGTTCTCGACGAACGCCGTGCCGGCGGATGCCGGTCCCTCGCCGCCGCTCGATCTCACCGGTGAAGCGGATCCCGGGCGGCTTTCGCAGGCCGGCGCGGCGGCGGCAAGCAGCGTAATGGATGGCGTCGTCGCCGCGCGGCAGCACACAGCTCGGGACTTTGGCGAGGGGGCGATCGCCCCCGAGGAATCCGATGCCCAGCTTCAGGCCTCGACGGAGCTTTCTGTTCCCGAGCAAGCCGCGGCTCCGACGATCGAGCCGCCTCACGTCGCGCCAGACTTCGGGGGACAACTCGACGCCTCGCTGACCCCTTCGGTTCAGGCCCGGATGGCGCCGCTGCAGGCGGAGGTGGCCCAGGGAGACTCGCAGTTCGAGGCGGGTCTGGAAGACCGGAGAGCGGCGGCCGATGACGAGATTGCCGAGGCGAACGAGAACACGCGGCAGGAGCAGCTCGCCATCCGTGAAGAGGCTCAGGCGGACGTGGCGGCCCATCGGTCGGAGTGGCGCGACGAGATCGCGAGCGTCGAGACGAAGTACCACGAGGGGGCCGAGACCGAATCAGAGGCCTGCCACGAGGAGATCTCAACCGAGCAGGTCTCGGCCGAGGCGAAGGCCAGCGAGGAACTCACGAGGGCGGAGACCAAGGTCGCCCAGGAGACCGCGGCCGCGGAGGCAAAGGCTGCGGAGGAAAAACGAAAGGCAGAGGAGAAGTCGGGCGGATTCTTCGGGTGGGCGAAACAGGCCGCGCGGGCCCTGATCGATGGCCTGAAGTCCGTAATCAACACGATCTACGACGGGCTTCGAGCCCTCGTGAAGGGGGTGTTCGAGCTCGCGAAGAACGTCGTCGCGGGAATCCTCGAGGTGGCGAGGCTGGTCGTCGTCGGTCTTATCAAGGCTTACTGCGAAGTGCTCAAGGCTCTCGTATCCGTCGCACTCGCCGCCTTCCCCGAACTGGCGGAACGGTTCCGGAAGCAGATCGACGCGGCGATCAATCTCGCCGTGGAGGCGGTCAACGCGGCGGCGAAGGTCCTGACGCAGGTCGTCTCGCTGGTCCTGGATGGTCTCGCCGGGGCGATCGACAGCCTGCTGAAGCTGGCCCAGTCGATCTACAGCGGGGCCTTCACCCTCATCGGGATGTTCATCTCGGGAGAAATCGTCCGGATCCTGAAGGGATTCGACAATCTCCTTGAGGCCGCCAAGCTGATGCCGTCGCACTTCGAGGCGGCGGCCTATGAGGCGGTCGTCGGAGTCGATCTCTCGCGTCCGCTGGAAACCGAGGAGGAGTTCCGCATTGCGGAAGAAGTGCTGCACCTCGAACGACGTCCGCTCCCGGGAGAGACTGCGGATTCGACGCCGGTCGACGCGGGCCGAGAGGAAGGGGGCGCCGCCTCCAACGATTCTCCGCGTCCCCCCTGGACGCAGGAGAACGTCGGCGTTGACGAAACCGTGGAAGACGAGACGTTGCCGCCGGAACTGTCGCAGGAACTGATGACGACAGTGGGGGATGGCGGCGCGGTGGAGATCGCCGCCGCCGGCCAGCCTTCGAAAGCTCTGGACGAGG
>JAEYWB010000882.1 GCA_023429275.1 Planctomycetota bacterium | reverse complement strand
TCACGAATCAGTACGAGAAGTACCACGGCCATAACCCGGCGTGCGTGACCGGGAAGCCGGTCGAACTGCATGGTTCCGAAGGACGCGAGGAGGCGACGGGGCGGGGGGTCGCGGTCATCGCCGGCTGCACGATGCGGAAGTTCAACCGCGACATCAAAGGGGCGACAATCGCCCTGCAGGGCTTCGGCAACGTCGGCAGCTTCGCGGGGCAGTTCCTGCACCAGGCGGGGGCGAAGATCGTCGCCGTCTCGGATGCCACCGGCGGGGTCTACAACGCCGACGGCCTCGATGTCCCGGCGCTCGTGAAGTACGCCGAACTGGGCCGGGGAGTGAAAGGCTTCGGAGGGGGGAGCGCGATCTCGAACGCCGAGGTCCTCGCGGCGGATGTCGATATTCTGATTCCTGCGGCCCTCGGGGGAGTCCTGACTCAGGAGAACGCGAAGGACGTGCGGGCCAGGTACATCGTCGAGGCGGCCAACAGCCCGACCCTTCCCGAGGCGGACGAGATCCTGAAGAAGAAGGGGATCATCGTCGTCCCGGACATCCTCGCGAACGCCGGCGGCGTGACCGTGAGCTACTTCGAGTGGGTCCAGAACCTCCAGCACTACCGCTGGGATCTCCCGGAGATCCGCGCTAAGCTCGAGAAAAAGATGACCGCCGCGTTCGAGTCGGTCTGGGCGGAAGCGGCGATGCGGAAGGTCTCGCTCCGGACAGCGGCGTTCGTCCTGGGAGTGAGCCGCGTCCGCCGCGCGACGACGCTCGGCGGGTTCTGAGAAGGAGCTTTCAGCTATCAGCCGACAGCCAACAGCAGGATCGAGCCGAGTCAGTAGGTTTGGGCTCGTCTGTCTGATCGCTGACAGCTGACAGCTGACAGCTACCAACCGCTCTGGCGTTCCTCGAACCTCCGCGGTAACGTCACCTTGAAGGGTTGAGGCTGCAGGATCGTGCTCGCACGGTGTCGGTCCTGATTCGTTTCGCCCGGCTTCGCTTCGCATCCACGGACTGCCCGCCAGGTGACCGTATGCATGTGCTCATCATTCAGTCCGGCAAGCACAAGGGGAAGAAGGTCCGGCTGGCCGATCCCGAGATCATCATCGGCCGCGACGAAGAGGCACGCATTCGCATCGCCTCGTCCGAGGTGAGCCGGCAGCATGCGATCCTGATTCCGACCGCCGACGGGGTCCTCGTCCGCGATCTCGGAAGCCGTAACGGAACGTTCATCGATGGCGTTCCGATCCAGGGGGAGGTGATGCTGCGGCCCGGCGGCTCCCTCAGCATCGGACCGCTCTCGTTCGAGCTCGCCGGTGCGGACGGGACGAAGAAACCTTCGCCTCCGAAGACGGGGCTCAAGAAGACGAACGACCCCAAGCTGTCGGACGACGACATCGCAAGCTGGCTGGCGGAGGAGGGAGTCCTCCCGAGCTCCGATACGACGATCGTCTCGAATCGAGACGCCGAGAAACCGGCACCGGCCCCTCCCGAGCCGCCGCGTGTCGAACCTCCGAAGAAAAAGAAGGAATTCAAGTCACTCGCAGAAGAGGCGGCGGACATCATCCGTCGGCACCGCGAGAGCCTGGAAGAGTCCGTCGGCCCTCAGTAGCCATGTCGTCCGCGAGATGAGCGAACCACGATCGACTTTCCAGTCGAGAAGGCGGTGCCGCTCGGAGCTCCGCATCACTCGCACGACCGGCACTGCCCGGCGCCGCGGATCGGATTTTCCCGGGATCTCGCGCGGCTTCTGAATTGCTAATCCAGCTTCGCGCCGAAACAATCAGTCGTTGTTGATCCCGCCTGCGCTCACCAATCCCACCTTTGAGCAGCCTGTGTCGATGATGATTCGACTCGTTGGCGCCGTCGGTCTTGCCCTCCTGGCAATGCCGACGAGCGCGGCAGAGCCGTCCCTCCATTTTGAGACGGAAGTCCGCGGTCTTCTCAAGACTCACTGCTGGCACTGCCACGGTGAAGAGGAAAAGCCCGAGGGAAATCTCGATCTCCGTCTTGTCCGATTCATGAGTGCCGGAGGAGAGTCCGGCCCGGCGATCGTTCCCGGAAATCCTGACGGGAGCCTCATCGTCCAGCGGATCGCCTCCGACGAAATGCCCCCCGGCGACAAGAAGCTCTCCCGCGCCGAGCTCGAGAAGATCCGCCAGTGGATCGCCGCCGGAGCGACGACCGCCCGTCCCGAGCCGGAGAAGATCCAGAACGATTCTCCCTGGACCGACGAGGAACGAAACTTCTGGGCGTTTCAGCCGGTCCGCCGTCCCTCTTTGCCGCCCGTTTCGCACCCGGAGTCGGTTCGTTCGCCGATCGATCGGTTCCTGCTGCAGAAGCTGAACTCCGTCGGCACCGCCGCTGGGGGAGAGCCGATCACGTTTTCGGGCGAGGCGTCACGCCGGGTCCTGATTCGACGGCTGACGTTCGATCTCACCGGGCTCCCGCCGACACCTGAGGAAGTTGCCGACTTCGAGCAGGACGATCGCCCCGAGGCCTATGATCGGCTCGTCGAACGGCTGCTTGCGTCGCCCCATTACGGAGAGCGATGGGGCCGTCACTGGCTGGACGTCGCAGGGTACGCCGACAGCGACGGGTACAACGAGAATGACACCGTCCGCCCCTGGGCGTTCCGGTATCGGGACTACGTCGTTCGCGCGTTCAACGACGACAAGCCTTTCGATCGGTTTCTCACCGAGCAACTCGCCGGAGATGAGCTCCTCGCTCCGCCTTACAAGGACCTGACTCCGGAACAGGCCGATCTGCTCGCCGCGACCGGGTTCCTGCGCATGGCTCCGGACGGCACCGCGGCTGGCGGGCCCGATCAGAACATCGCCAAGAACGATGTCGTCGCCGACACGATCAAGATCGTCTCCTCCTCGGTGCTCGGGCTCACCGTCGGTTGTGCCCAGTGCCACAACCACCGGTACGACCCGATCTCGCAGGTCGACTACTACCGGTTCCGGGCGATCTTCGAACCTGCTCTCAACTGGAAGGCGTGGCGAGTCCCCAACGGACGGCTCGTCAACCTGTGGCAGCCTGCGGACTTCGAACAGGCCGCCGCCGTCGACAGGGAACTCCAGAAGATCGCGGCGGATCGGGTCGCGTCACTCAACGAGATCGTTCAGGACATCTTCGAACGCGAGCAGGCGAAGCTCGATGGCGAACTCGCCGTGGCTGCCGCTTACGCCCGCAGCCTGCCCGAGAAGGACCGGACGCCGTACTTTGCGCAGATCCTCAAGGACTATCCGAGTCTGAATGTCAGCCCCGGAAGCGCCTACCTCTACGAGCCGAAGCGGGTCAAGGAGCACAACGCGAAGTTCGACAAGCTGACCGCCGAGACCCGTGCGAAGCGGCCGGCGGAGCAGATGGTCGCCTGCCTCACGGAGGTCCCCGGCCAGGTCCATCCGACGATGCTCTTCTCACGCGGCGACATCAACCAGCCGCGTCAGGAAGTGACTCCCGGCGAACTGAGCATCCTCGGAGACCTGGTGTCCGCGATCGCGCCGGACGATCCGGCCCTTCCGACCACCGGACGCCGGCTGGCGCTCGCCCGGTCGCTCACCAGCGGAAAGCACCCGCTGGTCGCGCGAGTCCTCGTCAACCGGATCTGGATGCACCACTTCGGACGCGGTCTGGTCGGGAGCGCGGGAGATCTCGGCGTCCTCGGCGAGCGGCCGTCGCATCCGGAACTGCTCGACTGGCTCGCGGATGAGTTCGTGCGGAGCGGATGGAGCGTCAAGGAGATGCATCGTCTGCTCGTGATGTCGACCGCCTACCGTCAAGCTTCGACGCGGACACCGGAACTCGACCGGATCGACCCCGAGAACCGCCTGCTCGGCCGGATGCCGTTGCGGCGGCTCGAGGCGGAGATCATCCGGGACTCGGTCCTCAGCGTGGCCGGCGGAGCGAGCGACCGGATGTACGGTCCGCCCGTCCAGGTCCTGCCGGATGAAGTGGGGCAGATCGTTGTCGGCTCGGGAGAGCGGGACGGGAACGGCATTCTCATCGGCAAGTCCGATGGGCTCGGAGACTCCACCTCCCGTCGGAGCATCTATGTTCAGGTGCGGCGTTCGATGCCGCTCGGAATGCTCGAGCCGTTCGATATCGCGTCGACTGCGCCGAACTGCGAGGTGCGCGGCCTCTCGACCGCGGCTCCGCAGTCGCTCCTCCTGATGAACAGCTCGCTCATTCTGCAGGAGTCTCAGCGGTTTGCCCGCCGCGTTGTCGCGGAGGCGGGGGATGATCCCGCGGCGCAGGTTCGCCGGGCCTGGTGGCTCGCCTTCGGAGAGGCGGCGGATGACTCCGTCGTCTCCCGCGCGTCGGCATTCCTCGAGGCGCAGCGGGTTCACTTTGCCGGCAAGCCCAGTGCCGAGAAGGACCCCCTCCCGCCGCCGGTGCAGTCGCTGGCGGTCTTCTGCCAGTCGCTGCTCTGCTCGAACCGGTTCCTGTACGTCGACTGACTCCGCCGTCCTGCGGTCACAGCCCACAGCCCACTGCCCACTGCCTGACATGCTCCTCCGTTCTCAACGCACCGCCTGCCTCTCCCGTCGCCACTTCCTCGCCGGGCAGGGATTCGGCCTGGCCGGCCTGGCTCTCGCCACTCTGTTCCGGCAGGAGGGCCTGTTCGCGGCTCCCGCGAAGCCGGCCCTCGAGCGGCCGACGTTCGACCTGTTGCCGAAAGAGACGCCGCACGCTCCGAAGGCGACGGCAATGATCTCCCTCTTCATGCAGGGGGGGCCGAGTCACATCGACCTCTTCGATCCGAAGCCGGAGATCAACAAGCGGCACATGACGAAGTTCGAGGGGGACATCAAGTACGACAACGCCGCCGAGTCGAGCGCGAAGCTCTTCGGCTGTCCCTGGGCGTTCTCGAAGCATGGCGAGTGCGGCATGGAGCTGAGCGAGCTCGTCCCGCATCTCGGCGATATCTGCGACGACGTGACGCTCATCCGGTCGATGCACACCGGCGTCAACAATCACGGCCAGTCGCTCTACGCTCTCAATACCGGCCGTGTCACCGTCGGACGGCCGTCGCTCGG